>JAJFJK010000114.1 GCA_021774075.1 Nitrosomonas sp.
ATGTCGTAGTTAATTGTTGAATTTTACAGTCATCTGATTACAAATGATTTTTTGGCTACTAAAAAATAGCATAACTTAATGATTAATAAGACATCAATTAATTTTACAAATCATTTTCAACAACTAATTGCGACATAGCCAATTTTTTCATCCAGATTACAGCCACGTTGTTACTGTTCCACATCCTAAAAAAGATTTGGGCAAAGGTTTGGTTAAAGCAATTCGCAAGCAAGCAAATTTGGAGTAATGACATGAAAGTGCAATATCCGATTTTAATTGAGAGGGGCACTAAGGATACGGCCTGGGGTATTATCGTTCCTGATCTGCCTGGCTGTTTTTCCGCTGCTGATAATGAGGCGGATATTTTGGATAAGGCGCGTGAGGCTATTTTGCTGCATCTTGAGGCGCTTGATAGTGTTCCTGAGGCGTCTGGTCTTGATGATATTGATAACCAAGGGTTTACCGTTGGGCTGGTGGATGTTGATTTATCACAGATACAGGGGCCAGCGAAGCGGATTAATGTGACTATTCCGGTTGGTGTGTTGGCACGAATCGATGCGGCTGCAAATGCGAAAGGGGAGAACCGTTCGCAGTTTTTGACAAAAGCTGCGATTGAGCGGATTTCGTCTTGAGGGCGCTTCTAGAAATTCAGAGTTCGCCCAAATGTATAATTAATTACTGGTAACCACGCGATTGCGCCCCAGTTCTTTTGCCTTATATAGTCGTGCATCGGCGATAGACATATAGTTATCAGTGGTATCAGCTTTATCAGGCACCTTAGTAACACAACCAATAGAAACCGTCAGATTTTTAGAAATATCACTATATACGTTTGGGATACCTAGTTGTTCTATGCTTTTTCTAATGGTTTCTGAAAATTCTATTGCACCTTGAGACTCCAGATTAGTCGCTAATATGCCGAATTCCTCTCCACCAAGGCGGAAGGCATAATCGCCTGGACGTTGGCAAAGTTTTTTAAATTCTTTGCTAACCTGAACTAACACGCGATCACCTTCACTATGGCCTTGGTTGTCATTAACTTTTTTAAAGAAATCGACGTCAATTATAATGAGAGTGAGTGATGTAGTGTTCCGATAAGCCCTTTTGAATTCTCGCAGAAACATATTATTAAAATGTCGACGATTAAACAATCCTGTTAGCTGATCTGTTATGGATAGTTTTTCTAGACTTGTATTGGCCTTGCGCAGTTGTTTATTGGCATTATGAAGCTCTTCTTCAACCTTTTGGCGTTTATATCTTTCACGCATTAGATCCAGTGTTCTTGAAGATAAACCATCGTACATGGCTAGAACCGTTTCGATGAGCACTCTGATTGAACCGCTCATTTTCTTGTCTGAAACGACTTTTGCTTCCTCGAGTGATAGCCCCGCTTGCATATTCTGAATGACATAAGCCATGCGTTTATCATTATCAATGATATGGAATGCTAACCAACGAATGAGGAATTTAACGATACCTTCAATGATCTCAATGAGGGATTTGTTTGTATCCTGTTCTTTGAGTTCCACCACTTTGGGCAAAAAAGAGGAATGCGTGAGTTGGTGAGATGAAAGCCAGGAATCATCACCAAAATACTCCACCCAAATAGCTTCTTCAGTTTCAAAATGAAAATTGGCATATTCTGCCAATTCATCAAAAACGCGATTTACCTCTACTTGATTATCTTGCGTTAAGGTTCCTGCCAGCTCGTTTAGCAATGTAACAAGTTTTTTATGTTGCTCATCAATTATTTCCACGCCTGTTTCAAAATTTTTATTCCACGGAAATACTTCAAAATGATCTAGATGGCTATTCATATAATTTTTATTGTAAAAAAGATAATTGACTGGTTTACATAGCATAACAGCCCCATGTTCCAGCGTACAAGGTTTCACAAGACAGGGGCTTGATGGAAAGCAAGAATTGTTTATATTTTTACTGCTAATCTCTCGCAAAGCTTTGACTTAAGCATGCACTTCATTTATTCTTGATTTTTGTGTCAATTATCAAAACTTATCATGAAACAATCAAATTGGGGTGGACAGCGTGCAGGCGCCGGCAGAAAACGAGCTGCTGAACCAACGGTGACTGTGCGTGTGCCTGCCAGCAGCAAAGAAGCCATTGTGAAATGGGTGCGGCAGGTTAAAGTTTCGTCGTCTGCGCGATTGCCTTCCTGGTTGGTGTCTTTACCGTTAGTGGAACAACCCGTTCCACAATTAATACCGCGCATGAGTCATTTGGTGCGTGCCGGTTTTCCCTCACCGGCAGATGATTATGTTGAAAAACGGATCGATTTGAATGAAGAACTTATTCAACATCGTGAGGCAACTTTTTTTCTGCGCGTGCGGGGGCACTCCATGACAGAGGCTGGGATTGATGATGGGGATAAATTGATTGTCGATCGTGCGATTACGCCGGAGCATAACCGCATTGTGGTGGCGGCGGTGGATGGCGAATTAACAGTTAAACGTTTTTATCAGCGTAATGGCGTGGTCAAATTATTGGCGGAAAACCCGCAATATCCGGATATCGAATTCAAGCACGGGCAGGAAATGATGATATGGGGTGTGGTCACCCGCATTATCAAATCGGTATGAGCACTTTTGCGCTAATCGACGGGAATAATTTCTATGTTTCCTGTGAGCGGGTATTTAATCCAAGGCTGATCGGCAAACCCGTGGTGGTACTGTCGAATAATGATGGTTGTGCAGTGGCGCGCTCGCAAGAGGCGAAAGCACTGGGTGTCAAAATGGCTGTACCTTGGCTTCAGATGCAATTACTGGCAAAAAAACACGGCATTATCGCGTTGTCATCCAACTACGCGTTGTATGCCGATATGAGTAACCGTATGATGACGGTGTTGGGCAAGTTTTCGCCCAAGCAGGAAATATATTCTATTGATGAATGTTTTCTGGCTATGGATGGGTTGAATACGGATTTGACAGCCTATGGTCAGGACATTCGCCAGCGGGTGGAGCGCTGGACTGGGCTACCGGTTTGCGTTGGTATTGGCTCGACTAAAACACTCGCGAAGCTGGCAAACCATATCGCCAAAAAACAGCCGCAGTGGCGAGGCGTGTGTGATCTGGGGCAATTGCCGGAACCTACATTAAATAATTTGTTGGCGCAGATCGAAGTGGGGGAGGTATGGGGTGTGGGTCGGCGTATTCAGGAAAAATTGGCGTGTTTGGGTATCAACACAGTGCTGGCGCTCAAACAAGCGGATGCCGCGTTTCTTGGCCGTCAATTTTCAATAATGCTACAACGCACCGTGATGGAATTACGCGGCGTTTCATCACTGCAACTGGAAGCTGTCGCGCCGGTCAGACAACAAATCATGTGTAGCCGTTCTTTCAGTATGCCGGTTATCCGGTTGACAGAACTTCAGCAGGCGATAACCAGTTATATCACCCGGGCGGCGGAGAAATTGCGTAGTCAATCGTCCCTGTCGGGTGCTGTGCATGTTCATATTCGCACCAATCCACATCGACAAAAGGATGCGCAATACAGCCAGGGAATGACGGTTACTTTGATGGAATCCACCAGTAATACGCTGAAATTGGTGCAAGCGGGGTTGTGGGGGTTACAGCGTATTTATCGTCCGGATTATCGTTATATAAAGGCGGGTGTTATATTAATGGACTTGGCGCCAGCGGGGATGCAGCAGGCCGCGTTGTTTGTGGATCATGCAATGCATGAAGAGGCTGCAGTATTAATGCAAACGGTGGATTCGATTAATCGAAAAATGGGCAAGGATACTGTTTTTCTGGCTGGTGCTGGGATAGAGAAGAACTGGCACATGAAGCGGGAGAATAAATCGCCCTGCTACACAACTGAATGGCACGAACTGGCAGCGGTTCATGCCAATTAATCAATAACGGGCACTTCTAAAAATCCAGATTTCATCCCAACTGCTGTTTTACAGAAAAAATTTGGGCGAACTCTGAATTTTTAGAGGTGCCCTAACAACAAAAATGGAAATGATTCGGTGAGTAAAATATCGCTCAATGCACAAATCCTGTGGGGCACGTTAATAGGTGTTTTGCTTGGGTTATGGTTTTCCCAATTGGGACAAGATTCAAATATCACACAAAGCGGCATGTATGTCGCCAAATTAGTCGGCACATTGTTTATTGATTTGCTGCGAATGGTATTGATTCCATTGGTATTTACATCAATTATTGTAGGTGTGGCCAATTTGCGTTCGCATCGGCAAATGAACCGTGTTTGGCAGGGAACGCTGGCCTTTTTTGCATTGACGATGGCGCTCGCCATTGTGGTGGGATTAACCGCTGCAAATTTATTACAACCGGGTGGCGGACTGCAAATAACGTTATTCCAGGACGCGATGCAGGGTTTCCAGGCCACACAGATGTCAATACCTGATTTCTTTGCGCATTTTCTGCATTCGTTATTCCAGAACCCAATCGCCGCATTGGCGCAAGGCAATGTGTTGGCCGTGGTGGTGTTTGCCTTGTTATTCGGCATTGCGCTGGTAGTGGGTGGGGAGCGTTATCGCAATATCCTGACACTTATGCAAGAGGCGCTGGAGTTGATATTGATGCTGGTTGGCTGGATTATGCGTTTGGCACCGTTCGGTATTATGGCGCTATTGCTGCAATTGATCGCAACACAGGATACAGGCTTGTTGACAACACTGATTAAGTTTGTCGTCATTGTCATGGGCACCACGTTGTTTCATGGTTTGGTGATACTGCCTTTGATTCTTTATCTGACGACTGGCATGACACCGCTCAAATTCTGGCGCGGCGCACGTGAAGCATTAATCACGGCATTGGCCACCAGTTCGAGTGCAGCAACATTGCCGGTTACGTTGCGTTGCGCGGAACAGCACTTGCATGTTAAACGGGATGTGGCGGGGTTTGTGATTCCGATAGGTGCCACCATGAATATGGATGGTACGGCGTTATATGAAGCAATCGCTGCATTGTTTATTGCCAACCTGGTGGGCATCGAACTCAGTTTCATGCAGCAAATGATCGTTTTTCTGACCGCTATGTTGGCGGCCATGGGCGCACCGGGCATCCCCAGTGCCGGAATGGTGACCATGGTAGTGGTGCTGCAATCGGTTGGCTTGCCTGTTGAAGCTGTTGCAATTCTAATACCGGTTGATCGTATACTCGATACGGTTCGTACCATGGTCAATGTGGAAGGGGATATGGTCGGGAGTCTGGTTGTTCAGGAGTGGCTCAAGCGGGATGGGGCAGACGAATAAAATCTTTACACGGGTTGGTTAAACTATCTCTTCATCACGGAAGCATTGCTGAATTTCCAGAACTTTATCGGTGTTTTTAAGCAGCGCTTCAACGCAGTCATAATCAAGTTTGGCGTTGGACATTTTGCGTAACATGGCGAAAGCTTTCTCATTCTCCCATGGTGCTTTATATGTACGGCGGGAAGTCAGTGCATCAAATACATCGGCTACTGCACTGATACGAGCTTCTATAGGAATTTCGTCGCCCTTCAGGCCATTGGGATAGCCACTACCATCAATTGCTTCATGATGAAACTCTGCGATATTACGCAAGATGTTGGCGTGGCCGAATGTCTCCAGACTAAAATCTTCAAGTACGGCATCAATAATCTCACGGCCTTTTGCCGGATGAGTCTTCATCACATCAAATTCCGCTTCATCAAGTTTGCCAGGTTTTCGTAAGATGTTATCCGGGATACCGATCTTGCCAACATCATGCATGGGCGAAAACAGAAAAATATGTTCGATTTGTTCATCAGTGATGTTATAGCTTGAGGCTAGTTCACGTGCTATAAGGCGAGCGTAGTGGGCGGTCCTGTCAATATGAGAACCTGTTTCAAGGTCTCGATAATGCGTCATGCTGCGTGCTGCGCGAACTGCGGCTAACAGTGTGCGAATGGCAGTTAGCTCGTTGATAACCATCAATGCAATCAGGTGACCATAAATGTCAAGCTGTCGCAGTATCTTGGGTTCAAATGGGTGTGCCTGGAGAGAATTAAAAAACAAAAATCCAATGAATGTGCCGCTTTGATAGAGTGGCATGGTATAGCTGGCTTTATAGCCTTTAGTAGCTACTCGTTGGGTATGCTCTTGGGTGCCTTTATCAAAAATATTGAGATCCTGCACTAAACGTGGGCGGCGATGCTCGATAATGGCACGCAGTGATGGTGCGGCACTAAGTGGCGCTTCGTAAGTGGTCACAGGACTATCGTTACCTTCGGTGCTATGTGCATAGGTTTTCAGGATTTCAGTCTTTTCGTCAAACAGCGCAATAGCCAAGCGATCGATAAACGGAAAATCCTGACGAATAACTTGATGCAAGAAACTTAGTTTCTCAGTGAGCGGCAAATTTTCATGTAATTTAGCCAGTGTATCTTGATGTATAAATAAATCTTCTTCTTGTGACATAAAAATTCCTTCTGGTAAAAATAATCATCTTGATGATTATTTTAAAAACCACAAATGTTTGTTGCAGGTTACAACTAGTACTCCTTCAACTTGATATTTTAGGGTACAGCGTTCACAAGATGTTTCGGCACAAGGCGCAGCACGCAGACAAGGGTTATTCCATTGGCAAAGGCTGCAACGCGGTGACGGGATATCTTGTGTTCGCCCTGCGGGTTAGCTTTTCAGCGTCACTGGCGGCGTTAGGTCTCTTGACAAGGGAATAACCATTGCCTGCATGACCTCCTGCCTTGCCAGTAACACTGAAAAGCTAACTGTACTCGTAAATATCAAGTTGAAGGAGTACTAGCCTAAATATTCATCGTTTATATGTAGTTACGATATTCACCTAAACGGTGAGTTTAATAATCATATATGAGCCCCATATATTGATTAAGCAATTTATAGTTCAAAGTAGTCAACGGTAGCTTTTAAGGTTATGGGCAGCGCATAAGAATTGTGATTTTATGCCTTCCTGAATTGATTACGCAGCAACTCCAAAGCCATGTAGTAATCATCACCTAGCAAGAGTGACCACTTATCAAGCTAAAAGAGTCAGATATAGCTGTGTAATCTTTTGGTGTCTATCTATAAACGTATGCTATTTTTATAATTATTAAAGAGATGCTGTATTTCTGCTTTTCTTAATATGCGAAATAGGCTGCTTAACCTCAGAGCCTGAGCAAGCTTGTACTATTAAATCATGAAAAAAGCCATAGATATTTTCAAACAAGTCAATATCAGCACTAAGCTGAGCATATTTTTATTGTTGCCTGTTATCACACTTTTATTTTTTGCGTACAACACCTTAATTGAAAAACACCATCAATTAGATAATATGCAAAGTGCACTACATTTTACTTATATTACGAATCGACTTGCCGAGGCTGTTCATCAACTCCAAACAGAGCGAGGTTTAAGTGCGGGTGTAGTAGCTAACCGCAATCATGTTTCTCCGGAATTATTAATACGACAACGTAAACAAACTGATGTAATAATCAAACAACTGGAGCAAATGCTTGCCAATGCGCCAGATTATTTGACCGAAAACAAACGTGGCAAACTGTATCAAATCAATACTGAGTTAGCTAAGCTTGCAACCATACGATCAGAGATTGACCAATTGAGTGATCATCATTTCTTTGATTTCTATAGTCAGGTGATCACCAGAATCTTGAATGTGATTAGTTTTTTGCAAACGTTTAGTACCGTTTCAGACTATAACAATATGGCATCATCTTATCTCAATGTACTATGGTTGAAGGAATATGCTGCTCGGGAGCGAGGTTCCTTGCATGGTGTATTTTCTGCGCAACAATTAAACGCTGATCAATTCAGTTCTATTACCAATGATATAGCGGGGCAAAAAGCTGCGCTTAGAAATTTCAATAATACTGCCACAATCAAGCATTTGGTTAAAATACGTAACATAAAGTCTCACCCGGCAACAATAGAAGTTAAACGTTTTCGTGGAATCATCTTCCATAAAGCAATCAGGAACGATGCCCTAAATGGTTTACAAACACTGATTGGCTATGGCGGTCTAATCCATGATTTTAAGAACTATGTCATGAGAGGCGATAGTGAGTATTCGAATAAGTTTCAGCAAAAATTTGATACTGTACGCCAGCAAATTGAAGCCTATAAAAATTTACCTAATTTAAGTAGCCAAGAGAAGAATTCCCTTAATATTATTCGGGACACGCTCGAGCAATATCATGATCATCTTGCGACGATTGGTGCAATGAAAGCAAAGCAAGCCAGTGTTAATGATATTGATCAGATTGTCATTGTTGATGATCAGCCTGCACTAAAAGCTATTGACCACTTACGTTACAATTTAATTTCACAAGACCCTGATTACTGGTGGCAACAAGCATCTAAACGGTTAGAACTTGTTCATAAGGCCAGCAACCTAATAGCAGAAGACTTAGTTTTATTTGGACAACAAACTGAGGTTGACAATCGGTACTTACTATATATTTATCTTGCAGTCACGATTGCTGTTATTTTATTAAGCGGGTTCATCGGTCTAAAACTACGCACCAGATTAGTACATGAAATAAGATATATAGCTGACACCATACGAGCCAGCCAAGAGAGCCAGCAGTTTAATCAATTACTCACCGTAACAGGTAATGATGAAATTGCTGATATGGCAAATGCGTTTAATAACTTGATTCTGGAGCGCACGGCAGCTGAGGGAAAGCTTCAATTAGCGGCCCAAGTATTTAGTGAAACACACGAGGGCATCTCTATTACTGACAATAATGGCACTATTATTGATGTTAATCCTGCATTCTGTGAAATAACGGGATATAGCCACAAAGAAGTAGTTGGTAATAATCATAATATGCTCAGTTCAGGAAAACAGCGTCCTGAGTTCTATACCAATATGTGGCGCATACTTAAGGAACAAGGTTACTGGAAGGGTGAGATCTGGAATCGTAAAAAAAATGGTGAACTTTATGCAGAGTTGCTTACGATCTCTTCTTTAAAGGGAAAGGATGGCAATGTTACGAACTATGTTGGATTCTTTTCTGATATCACCCAAAGCAAACGACAGCAGAAAAATTTGGAACTGATGGCGCATTATGATGTGCTCACTCAGCTACCTAATCGTATACTTCTTATTGATCGCTTTACCCAAGCTATTGCGCATTGTAAACGTCAGGACACTTCACTTGCTGTTTGTTTTCTTGATCTAGATAACTTCAAGCCAGTCAATGATCACTTTGGCCATGATATAGGAGATCAGTTACTTGTTGCGGTGGCTGAACGTATTGCATGTAATATCAGGGAAGAAGATACGGTAGCGCGTTTAGGGGGAGATGAGTTCGCCATTATTCTGAGTAATATTGCCGAAGATAACCCATGTGAATATTTGTTGGAAAGATTGATCCGAGCATTGTCTCAACCCTATGTGATTGACCAAAAAACAATGAATATCGGTACATCCATCGGGGTTACTATGTATCCGCAAGATGATGCAGATATCGATACCTTGTTACGACACGCCGACCAGGCCATGTATCAAGCTAAACTAGCGGGTAAGAATGTCTTTCGCTTTTTTAATAAAGAGAAAGATCAGCAAATTATTCGTAGATATACCCAATTACAAGAAATCGAACAAGGATTCGCAAATAATGAGTTTTGTTTGCATTATCAGCCAAAACTCAACATGCGAACTGGCAATATTTTTGGGGTTGAAGCACTGATTCGCTGGCAGCAACCAGAAAATGGTATTGTCCCACCGATAAAGTTTTTACCGGTTCTTGAGAACACAGAACTAGAAATTAAACTTGGCAATTGGGTTATTCATGAAGCATTGAAGCAACTTAATGAATGGATTTCAAAAGGACTGAAGCTTGAGATCAGTGTGAATATCTCTTCACATCATCTGCAATCTCCAGAATTCTTTAGCCATCTTGATAAAACCTTGGCAAGATTTCCCAATGTGGATCCACAGCATTTGCAGCTGGAAATACTAGAAAGCAGTGTGCTCGGTGATCTTTATTTTATCGGTGAAATTATTAATACCTGTCGAGATTTAGGTGTTCATATCGCCCTGGATGATTTTGGAACCGGCTATTCTTCACTAAACCACCTAAGAAATATACCTGCTGACACCATTAAAATTGACCAAAGCTTTGTAAAGGACATGCTTGATGATCCAGATGTCTATTCTATTATTGATGGTGTGATTGGGTTGGCAGATACCTTTAACCGGCAAGTGATTGGTGAAGGTGTAGAAAAAATAGAACACGGATTAATGTTGCTGCTTATGGGCTGTGAACAGGCTCAAGGCTATGGTATTGCCAAACCTATGCCGTCAAGTGAAATTAATGTTTGGCTAAAGAGCTATACAGCGCATAAAGAATGGGCAGCTCTTGGTAACAAAACATACACAGCAAAAGAGAGAAAAATAAAATTATTTAAACTGACTTCAGATTATTGGTTTACAAATTTCAAAAATAAATGGATGTCGCAAGATAGTGACCAGAACTTGCTTGCTATTGACCGCACAAAATGCCACCAGTGTTCCTGGGTTAAAAGAGAGAGACATGTTCACTTATTTGACCAACATTGGTTGAATAAAGTTATGCAGCTACATGAACAGGTACATATTCTGACAGAGAATTTGGTCAGTGAATTTCAAACAGGTAAGGTAGGTATTGCAAAAGAGAAATTCGACCAACTGCAAACAATACTAAAACAGATAGATGCTGTCTTGGCGCGGCAAGAATAACGCCACTCATGTTGAGTGCAACAGCTTCCCACATACCAGTTTCAACGAGACTGTTCCAAAGAGATCGGCAGTGTGACAAATTGTCGCGTGACAATTTGTCACATTCTAAAATGGAACTATTCCCCCTACAATGTGATCAATCTAGCTGATTCAGGAAAAATATAATCTGATGCAGTACTGGTTACAAATTGTTTTCGTCATAACAAGGAGGAATATAAGCGTTGGATGTTGCATTGAAATGCAACATACGCTTAATTAACAGCCTATGAAGATACCAAAAAGATTGGAACCATTAGTTGAAGAAGGCTTGATCGACAGCGTGATTTGCCAGCTAAAGAGTGGCAAGGAAGCAATGGTTTATATGGTGCGTTGTGGTGACAGTGCTCGATGTGCCAAGGTTTATAAAGAAAGTAACAAACGTAATTTTCACCAAAGTAGTAACTATACAGAAGGGCGTAAAGTAAAAAACAGCCGACGTGCCAGAGCAATGGAAAAGGGTAGTCATTATGGTCGCAGTGCGCAGGAAGACGCTTGGCAAAGCACCGAGATTGACATGCTTTGCCACCTTGGTTCGGCAGGCGTGCGCGTACCAAAATTTTACAATTTCTTTGCCGGTGTGCTGCTAATGGAATTAATCACTGACAGCAAAGGCAGTGTTGCGCCTCGTCTATGTGATGTGAAACTTACGACAAAACAGGCACTTGAGTTTCATCGCAATCTAATCAAGCAAATTGTGCAGATGCTATGCGCTGGCATCATTCACGGCGACTTGTCGCAATACAATGTATTGGTGGACAAAAAAGGTCCTGTGATTATTGACCTGCCGCAGGCAGTCAACGCAGCAGGCAACCATCAAGCGCGTAGTATGGTTAAACGTGACATTGACAATCTGACCAACTATTTTAGCCGTTTCGCACCTAAGTTAGCACGTACTGACTTTGCCACAGAAATATGGTGGCTTTATCAAAGTGGCAAGCTTAATCAAGTTGTCAGCTTAACCGGACAAGTTAAACAGAATGAAAAGCCGGTTGACGTTGGAGATGTTCTGCAAATTATTGACGCAGTACTCAAGAAAGAAGCAGCATGGCAAAGACATAAACAAACAAGATGGGCAGATCGTCTATCGCAATGCTGATTTCTGAGGACAAAAGGGTATCGCCAAGGAATGGTTTCTTGTGAATGGCTTGGCATATTTTAATCACAGAGACCGCAGCGTTTTTATAGTTTTAACTAATTTTGATTGCCTTCCTGCCCAGGACTCAAATACGGGGTGATTCAACCCACTATACTATAGGGCACTTCTAAAAATCCAGATTTCATCCCAATTGCTGTGTTACAGAAAAAATTTATTGCTTACATATCAAACATATGCTGCGCTGCAAAATTTCTTCTGCGCCTTGTATTTGGGCGAACTCTGAATTTTTAGAAGCGCCCTATATACAAAGCTCTTATAACTTTTAACTAATTTTGTGTTGTATATACCTTTCTCCCTGTTCTCGCCTTTCTCTGTGTATCTAAGCGCATCAATGAACTACAATAAAGTTGACGCATTAACTTCAAGAGTGGTATGAATTAAAACACCATCGATTAACTGTTGTGAAGAAAGAAAGGGGAAATTAAATGAATGAAGAAATGCCGCCATTAGATCCGCATCCGCTCAGTGAATATGTCGCCTGGGCGGGTGGGCGTAACCGTGAGCCCATTCTGGGTGTGTTGAAAGAGAAACTGCCGAAAGATCCTGAACGCATACTTGAAATGGCGAGTGGCAGTGGCATGCATATGAATTATTTTGCACCGCATTTTGAACATTTGCATTTTCATCCGACCGATAAGGATGTTGAAGTTTTTGACAATATCAAGAAATTGACCGGTGATCTGGCGAATAACAATATTGTCGATCCGGTGCATCTGGATCTGACCGATCCACAGACTTGGTTTAATCCGGGGCCGGAAAAATCATTTGCTGCTATTTTTTGTATTAATATTTTTCAGGTGGCACCCATTTCCATTGCCGATGGCATGATGAAATGTGCGGCACATTTGTTGAAAGATGATGGATTCTTGTTGATCTACGGGCCTTTCCAGATTGAAGGCCAGTTTTCCACCGATTCAAATAAAGTATTCCATGAAACATTGAGCTCTGTTGGCGTACCGGAATGGGGCTTGAAGGATATTGCCGACTTGAAAAAAGCAGCGGTTGATCATGGCCTGGAACTTAAAGAGCGCATTGATATGCCGAGTAATAATTTCTCATTGATTTTCGGTAAAATTTAACAATGCAACAGACTGTGCAGACAGGCTCGGCGATTGTGGTTGGTGTTGGGCCTGAACGTGGTCTGGGTGCAGCGCTTGCCATGTGCTTTGCTGAAAAAGGCTTGCATGTTTTTATTGCGGGTCGCAGTGCGGAAAAATTGCAGCATATCGTGCAGCTTATTCAAAATGTGGGTGGTCGCGCCACGCCTGTTGTGGCGGATATCACGGTTGAACAGGATGTCAGTCAATTATTTGATGTTATTCGATCACGCGGCGATATTATTCAGGTAGCGGCGTACAACGTGGACAGCAATATCCCAGCGCCATTTCTCGAAACCAAAGTGGAAACATTCACCGCTTTGTGGCAGCAGAATTGTTTAGGTGCATTTTTGTTCGCCAAACAGTTAATCGCGATCATGCAGGTGCAGCAACAGGGCACGGTTTTCTTTACCGGCGCAACAGGCTCGTTAAGGGCCAAGCCGCCGTTTACGGCATTTGCAATGGCCAAGACAGGATTAAGAGCGTTGGCGCAGGGCTTGGCACGAGAGTTTTCGCCACAAGGTGTGCATGTGGTGCATACGGTGATTGATGGCGCAATTGATGGTGACCGTTCACATCAGCAGTTTCCAGACATTGTTAAAGCTAAAGGGCCGGATGGCCTGCTACAATTGGAGGCGATTGCACAAACATACTGGGCTATTCATCAGCAGCCACGTAGTGCCTGGACACATGAGCTGGATTTACGGCCTTTTAAAGAGCCGTTCTAAAATATTAGGAAATAGTTATGAATACAACAACCGATTGGAATTTGCAGGGCAGCTATTTTGAAGCCTGTAATTGTGAAACCGCATGCCCTTGCGTTTGGTTGCAACCACCATCTGAAGGTAATTGCAAATTATTTGTCGCTTGGCATATTGACACCGGTCATTTGAATGGTGAGAAGCTTGATGATTTGAATGTTGCATTGGCTTGCTATTCGCCGGGTCATATGAAAGATGGCAACTGGCAAGCGGCGTTATATGTGGATGAGCGTGCCAGTGATGAACAGTTTGATGCCATTACGCAGATCTTTGCAGGGAAATTGGGTGGGCACCCAGCGATTCTTATGAGCTTTGTTACCGAAGTTTGGGGTATCAAAAAAATTAAAATTGATTATCAGGAACAGGGCAATAAACGACAATTGATCATTCCAGATATTGCACAAGTAGAAATTGAAAGCATTCAGGGGATTAAAGGCAGTGAAGCAACCATTGATAATCCACCATTGTGTGTGGTTCCCAGTCATCCGGCAGTCGTGGCAAAATCGAATAATTACGAATATCAGGATTATGCCAATGTTTGGAAATTTACTGATCGCAATGGTTATTACTCGCCGTTTACTTATCAACCCTGAGTTTATTCTAATTTATATACGGACAATTCCTGGAAATAGGGATTGTCCTTTTTGTTTCTGATGACTAAGAACCAGTCAATTATCTGCATGTCTTTGCTGGCAATTATTATTGCCGCGTGGTTTTATCTATTTTACCAACATTGGCAAATGACCACCTTGCCAATGTCCGAAATGTGGATGCCGCCATCTGATAGTGCTGCCTGGCAATGGATGGATTTTGCCTTGGTGTATGTCATGTGGGCTGTGATGATGGCGGCTATGATGTTGCCATCCGCCATACCGATGGTGCTGGTTTATGCAAAAGTTTGTCAGCAACGCTATCAAACCACACAGCCACATATCATCTTATTTTCGATTGCCTATTTGCTGGTGTGGTTTGGGTTTAGTATTGCATTGACGATTTTGCAATGGCAACTGCATGGCCTGCATTTTTTATCGCCGATGATGGACAATCAAAGTGAAATCATGGCCGCGATGATCTTTCTATTGGCGGGCGTTTATCAGTTTACGCCGTTAAAAAATACGTTCCTGCAAAAATGCCGCTCGCCCATGGGGTTTTTATTAACCGCATGGTGTGACGGGCCAAACGGTGCATTTAAAATGGGCTTGCAGCATGGCGGCATGTGTCTAGGCTGTTGTTGGGCGCAAATGATGATTATGTTTGCGGTTGGTGTGATGAATTTGCTGGGCATGGTGTTGATCACCTTGCTGGTATTAATTGAAAAAACAGTGCCCATGAATATTCACTATTTTTCCAGAACAGTTGGTGTTTTATTCATTGGCTGGGGAATTTGGTTATTACAGATTGGTTAATATTCTCATAGACCCGATGATCTGTAATAATTATTGTGTATGCTGTGATCTATTAAATCTCTTTAACACCTTTATACTTCCTGATTATGAATGCTTTGAATCCGCTGTCACATCCTGAAACCGAAACAGAAACGTTTGAAAAAAGCACGTTATTGGGTATTCCTGAGTATCAAGACAGGCAGGTGCTGAATATTGAGCTGAATGCGGATGTTTTTGAGATGCTCACTGCACCGGCTCAGGTTTCACACTTGGTGTTGTTGTCAGATCGCCAATATGTCGAACAGGAACGTCAATTGATTGCACAATTATGTGAGCGTTATAACGTTACGCCGCCACATAATAATACAAATATTTTCAGTGTTGATTTGGGCGTATTCAATCTCAGATGGGAACGACATACGGAGTATTCCGTCTATATGTTCTACCAGGTCGGACCATTTGAAACGCCTTTTGCACAAACCGTGATTAGCCTTGTTCCTGAAGAATGGTTAGCCAGTTTACCGGGTGAATTATTATCGGCAACGCATATTACACTGGATGACAGGTCAAGCGCCAAGCGCAGCTTAACCGAGCTGGCTGGTTTATTTGTTACCGACACTATTATTGGTTCCAAGGTTGCAGCGGGTAGTGCCAGTGTGTGGAGTGATAACCAGATCCATGATGACGGTTTTGGGCGCATTCTGATTCATGATGAGACCTTACGTAACCGCCAGGCCGGGCGCTTGGTGCAACGCTTATTGGAAATTGAAACCTATCGTATATTAGCCATGTTGCCGGTGCCGACGATACGCCAGATGATTCCTCAACTTGCCCGTTTTGATCAGCGTTTAGCAGCACTCACTGCCAGTAATGAAAATCAGATTAGTATTGAGGATGAGCAACAATTACTAGAAGGCCTAACCAAACTGGCCTCAGAAATAGAACAGATTTCTGCGCAAACCAGTCACCGGTTAAATTCCTCCCGGGTGTATTACGACATTGTAAAACAGCGTATTACTGAGCTGCGCGAGGAGCGTATTGAAGGCTTGCAAATGTTGCAGGAATTTATTGAACAGCATTTGTCATCAGCCATGGGCACTTGTGAACTGGTTCATTCCAAGTTGGAAACACTTTCTTTGCGTGTTTCCCGCGCATCTGCATTATTGCGTACGCGCGTGGATGTTTCAATGGAAGCGCAAATCCGTGATTTATTAAAATCAATGGATAGACGCGCGCATATGCAATTACGTTTGCAAGAGACTGTTGAAGGTTTGTCAGTCGTGGTGCTGAGTTATTACCTGTTGGGTATCGTGGGTTATGGACTCAAAGCGGGCAAAGCTGCCGGAATGGATGTTAACGTAGATCTGATGACTGGTATTGCCATTCCAGTGGTTGTGATCGGCGTTTTTATTGTAGTGCGTAGTTTGCGCCGTTTGGTCGGTGAGAAAGCAAAGCAGCATAAGTAATTTAAGGGCACTTCTAAAAATCCAGGTTTCATCCCAACTGCTGTGTTACAGAAAAAATTTATTGCTGTCATATCTAACATATGCTGCGCTGCAAAATTTTTTCTGCGCTTTGCATTTAGGCGAACTCTGAATTTTTAGAAGCGCCTTTAACATTCCGTAATACTAACCGCCAAACCACCTAATGATGTTTCTTTGTACTTGACAGACATTTCCAGCCCGGTCTGTTTCATGGCGGCAATGCAATTATCCAGTGACATAAAATGTTTTCCATCACCACGAATCGCCAGCGAAGCCGCAGTATAGGCTTTAATCGCGCCAAAACCGTTACGTTCAATACAAGGGACTTGTACCAGGCTGCCGACCGGGTCACAGGTCATCCCCAAGTGATGCTCCAAAGCAATTTCTGCAGCATTCTCAATTTGTTCGGTTGAACCACCTTTAATGGCGCATAATCCTGCTGCCGCCATCGCCGAGGCGGAGCCGACTTCACCCTGACAACCCACTTCAGCACCGGAAATCGAACTGTTATGTTTAATCAAACCACCGATTGCACCGGCAACCAGTAAAAAATCACGCGCTTGCTCCAATGTAGCACCTTCATGTTTGATCGCATAGAAAATCACCGCCGGTATGACACCGGCAGCACCATTGGTTGGTGCTGTGACAACCATGTGGCCTGCGGCATTTTCTTCATTAACAGCCATGGCATACGCACACAGCCAATCATTGAGATTTGCTTTTTGTGGGTTTGCTTGAAGTTGTTGATAAAGTGTTTTGGCACGCCGTTTGATATTGAGGCCACCCGGCAAGTGGCCTTCCGCCACTAAGCCATTTTCAATGCAAGCATGCATGGCGTTCCAAGTTGCATCCAGCCCATTATTCAGTTCTGTCTCGCTGATGCGTTCCAGTTCATTGCTGCGTTTCATGGCTGCAATTGACAGGCCGCTATCAGCTGACATTTTTATCATTTGATCGGCACAATCAAATGGGTAACCACATGAGTTTGATGCATCGATTTGCAGTGGCGCAACCAACTGACCAATTTCTGATAAAGTCGTTATGAAGCCGCCACCGATGGAAAAATAAGTTTCAGTTAATAATAAATTGCCTGTTTGTTTAATTTGCGTAAGATCCGGCCTGACTTGAGTTTGAGGCGACAATTTGTTATTGCTGTTGGCCGATTCAGGTAATTCTAATAACTCAAGAATAATGCCATTGGGGTGTTCAGGTAATGGCTCACCACGATCAAAAATAATGTCATCAGCCGGGCAAAAATGAATTGTTGACTGGTTTATTTCAAGCGTGTCACGCTGCGAGAGTTCACTGATTAGTGCGTTAATATTCTGATTGGCAAGTTCTTGCGGTGTGTAATTGTTAATGCCCAGTGTAATCGCCCGGTCAGTAGCGTGCCCCTTGCCGGTAAAGGCCAGCGAACCTCTAAGCGTGCATCGAATACGCGGGGATGAATAATTATTATTGTCAGCCAGGAATTGTTGTACCCGGTGACGAAAGTCCTTGGCTGCAACCATCGGCCCCATTGTATGTGAGCTGGATGGGCCAATGCCAATTTTGAAAAGGTCTAATACACTAATGAACATTAAGAATGCCTGCAATAATTCTGTTTACTAAAGATGGTTTGATCACCACGGATGCATTTGGTGCAGATTTTGGCTGAAAATAAATGCGCAGCCAGTATGCTATATGTCTGTGGCTGACTCAACAGTTTTTTTAGGCTACGCTGTGATTATCTGTTGATAACTGTCTTGTTTTCCAATAAATGAAAGCAAACATACTATTGAGCACCAAACTATTCAGATCGTTTACTACACTCACGGTGATTGCTAAACTGCTCATGCTCTATTTGTTGCTTAAATACTGCGCATGAAGTTTAATCTCAATCGCGGACTAAATTATGACCGAATACGAATTACTTTGTCTGATAATAGAGAGACGAAATGAAGGAATAAATTTTCTTCAATGGTGAGGTGCAATATCAATAGGCATTATTGTGGCTTCCCATTTCACGGGCCGTACACTTAATATATTCATAATCACGCTTATGATTAGTTTTTATATTTTCTTTTCTCTTTTTGTTATTCGGATGGCTGGCGCGCTTTTTGATCAATTATTGATGGCTTTTTCTGATTTGGCGATCTACGCGGAAGGGGCTGAAACGGTATCTAAACAAACTGAGGCTATGCTGCAAATTTATTTATCTGGTTTTTTATCTAAAACTGCTATCTATTTTAGTTTGGTTTTCCATGGATTAACTATTGGGACGTGTAGTTATCCAATTTGGATGTATTTGAAAATGCGTAAGCGTCATTTAAATAGAACATAATTTGATTTTTATTGATTCGGCCAACTGATGTTTTAACTATATCTTATTTGAAATCAGACTGTTTGATACCATATGCTTTCATTCGGTAAGCAAGTGTGGATGGTTTAATGCCTAGCAGTTCGGCTGCGCCGTCTGTACCTGATATTCGCCAGTTTGTGTAGCGCAGGACTGAAACCATATTGGTCTTTTCTTTTTCACGAAAAACGGCGTCTGTGACAAAATCATCATCAGTTGCTATTGATACCAAGGTTTTCTTGACTGCATTATCATTCGGCATCGCGAGATCAAGCCTGAGCCGATTACCTTTGGTGAGGATGACAGCCCGCTCTACAACATTTTTGAGCTCTCTAATATTACCCGGCCAGTCGTAGCTATTTAAACTGTCAATTTGTTGACGGGTCAAGGTTAAAGTTTCACGCCCCTGCTCTTTACAAACGTTATCTAGAAACTGTATTGCCAAGGATCCAATATCTTTGCTACGTTCCCGCAATGGTGGCACTTCGATAGGAAAAACACTGAGCCGATAATACAAATCCTCACGAAAGCGCCCAGCCGCTACTTCAGCCTTCAAATCACGGTTGGTGGCTGCAATGATGCGGACATCTACTTTAATGGTTTTGTCATCACCGACACGCTCAAATTCGTGCTCTTGTAATGCACGCAGCAATTTTCCTTGCAAATCCATAGGGATTTCACCAATCTCATCAAGAAAAAGTGTGCCGCCTGCAGCAAGATGAAGGCGACCAATCCGATCACGATGGGCACCAGTGAACGATCCACGAACATGCCCAAAGAATTCACTCTCAAAAAGATCCTTGGGAATCGATGCGCAATTAACTTTAACAAGTGGCTTATCAACTCGAGGGCTATTCGCATGAATTGCCCGCGCAACCATTTCTTTACCTACACCTGATTCGCCCAGAATCAAAACACTGGTTGGTGTTTTAGCGACTGCTTCAATCTGAGCAAGCGTACGTTTTAAGGCTTGGCTTTCTCCAATGATTTCACCAAAGTGAATGGTTACATTAATTTCATCACGTAGATAATCACGCTCACGCTCGAGCAAATCTTTTAGGGCTTTGATCTGTTCATAGGCTTCTTCACGTTGTTTCTTGCTTTTATTGCGCTCAGTGATATCGCGAAAAACAGCGACTGCTCCTTTGATCTTGCCATCTTCTAGAATCGGGGTACTCGTAAACTCAACAGGAACCAAAGTCCCATCAGTATGCCAAAAAAACTCATCATCTCCCTGATGTATTTCTCCATCTGTAAAGGCAGCAAAGATTGGGCACTCATTACTTGGATAAGGCGTGCCATCAGGGTAAGAATGATGATGAATACCATGCAATGATTTTCCAATCACATCCTCGCTACGCCAGCCCAGTATCTGAGTAGCGGCTTCATTGACAAAGGTTGTATTACCTTGACAATCTACTCCGTAAATCCCATCTCCGACAGCATTAAGAATTAATTCGTGTGTGGTTTGCAATCGATTTAGTTTGTTGATCGTCCGGCTATATTCCGTCGTTTCTGTGAATACCAATAGCGCCGATACCCGCTCATTTTGAGTTTGTTGTATACGCCAAGCTGATAACAATCCTTTATGTGTTGGTTTTGTTACGGGGTTTTCTGCCAGCAATGATGCTGACCTTCCCTTGATTATGCTGCCTTGGTGTATTACTTGCTCGACTTGATCCATTAGTGAGCATTCATTTTCGAGATTGAATAATTTCTCTGTAGGAATTGCAACTACAGCCGTAGCCGACAAGCCCAAGTGTTTGCGCCATATCAAATTAATATCACGGCAAACAAGTGTGTCATCAATCACCGCTAGAAATAGCGGTGCGTCTCGGAACAATAAATTAAAAGCATTAATCATCAAAAAGTCTCAGTTTTTTGTTAATCATATCACAAGATATTGTGATTTATAAATTTCTGGTGCTTGAATCAATATATTAATAGTTTTATTTCAGTGGGTTACAACCTGGCACGATAATTGATATATCTATATTGAGAATACATTTCCTTCCTTAAAAACAAGGAAATGTTCTTAACACATTAGTTGCTCAATACTCAGGAGAGAAAAATGATTTCTTTTAAAAGAAAAATGATACTTATCGCCACATCTGCCATTTTTATTACAACATTCGGTTTTGCATCCATTGCCGTTGCGACAAATGGAAATGACGAGCATTCTGCAATGAAAAAAGATGCGGATGGAAAGGTTAGCCAGGAAGATTTCATTCAACACCACAGATGGATGTTTGAGAAAAATGACGCGAATAACGATGGTTTCCTTGATAAATCGGAAATGAAAGCATTACATAGCATGGTCAAAGGTATGCATAAACGCAGCGATGCACATTAATAATTATTCGTTGCAGCTTTAAGCTTTGTCCTACTTGATATTTACGGATGCAGGGTCCACAAAATGTTCCGGCACAAGGCGAAGTACGCAGACAATGTATTCCATTAGCAAGTGCTGCAACGCTGTGACGGGACATTTTGTGAACGCCTTGCAGGTTAGCTTTTCAGCGTCACTGGCGGTGTTAGATCAAATCTTTTGCCAGCAAGACCTGCTTTACCAATAACGCTGAAAAGCTAATTGTATACGTAAATTTCAAGTGGACGGAGTTCTACATCAAAGGGAAATTATAATTATGAAAATAACTAAGCTGCTCTTCTTGAGTATGGTGGGTATGAGCTTAGCATCACAGGTTTTCGCGACGCAAAACACAACCAATCCTGCGACATCCTCAGCTAACACCGCTGAGTCAAATATGTTTGATATGTCAAAAGTCCCGCCAGTGACACCTATGCCACGCCCAGGATTATTTGGAATAGGACCATCAGGCTCAGGCTATTATTCTGTCTGGGATATGCTCACCGGTAATAAACGTGAAAAACCGCCGCATTCTCCATATGCACGTTTCGCGCTCCTGCCTACCTCTGCTTTTGATATCGATTTTCGTTATCTGGACACGCCAGGTTATGAACCAGACATTTTTGACCCGGTTAAAAGAATGCATCTCGGTGACGATTGGCTTCTTTCTTTTGGTGGAAGTTTCTGGTATCGACATGTACGTGAAACCGATAGTCGCTTGAATGCAGCAGGCACCAATAACAGTTTTAATTTGGTACGTACACGCGTACATGCTGATCTCTGGTACCGTGACCAGGTTCGATTATTTGCTGAACTGATCGATGCGCGCTCCTTTAGTCCCGATTTAGCACCGCTTGCTACAGATAGAAATCATACGGACATGTTAAATTTGTTTGCCGATATTAAACTGGCAAATACCAAGGATGGACACGCTTATCTTCGTGTTGGGCGGCAAGAATTGCTGTATGGATCTCAAAGGCTGATTGCCCCGCTTGATTGGGCTAATACACGACGCACCTTTCAAGGTGTTAAGACGTTCTGGCGGACATCCAAATTTGATGTGGATGCATTCTGGGTGCGTCCGATGGAAACCGAGAAAGGTAATTTTGACAATTGGGACACGCAACGGAATTTTTTTGGACTTTGGGGTACTTACAAACCAAAACAAGGTCATTTGGCTGATTTCTATTACCTCAGTTTAGATGACGATAGAAATGTATCTGCAACAAATGTAGCACAAGGGAATATCATGCGGGGAGATTCTATTGTGCATACTTTAGGTAGTCGACTTATTGGTAATTTTGATCGCTTTTTATATGAATTTGAGGGCATGTATCAGTTCGGTGAAAGGTCTAACCTAAATGTTTCTGCCTTTGCTGTAGCTACTGGTGTGGGCTATAACTTCGCGTTACCCATGAATCCGAATGTTTGGATTCGATATGATTTTGCCTCGGGTGACGGCAACCCACAAGATGGCAATAGCAATACGTTTAACCATCTTTTTCCTTTTGGACACTATTATCTGGGTTTTCTTGATCGGGTAGGGCGACAGAATATACACGATATTAATGCTCAGGTTACACTCCATCCTCAACCCTGGTTTACGTTTATTGCACAGTATCATCGTTACTATTTAGCCAATAAACGTGACTTTCTTTATAACGCCGGAGGTGCAGCGACACTTAGAGATATAACCGGTCAATCGGGCTCACATGTTGGAGACGAGATTGATATTCGTCTTAATTTTCATCTTAGTCGTCATAATGATATCTTGGTTGGATACTCAAAACTGTTTGCAGGTAATTTTATGAAAAACCAAAGGCCAGGCATTGCACCGGACCTCTTCTATGTTCAGTATAACTTCCGCTTCTAACAGTTGTTTGATCTTAAGCAGAATTGCGTGGGTTACCATATGCTAAAAACTAATCTTTTATAGCGAAGGAATATCACAAGTGATGCATTTTATTCTGATTGGCATTCTTTTTGTAGCTCACGGAGCATTCGCTGATGAAAATGCTCCAGCCGCAGTACCCGACACCATGGCCGAACGTGTTAAAGCTTGCACCATTTGCCATGGTGATGAAGACAAGCTTGGGCGGGATGCTTATTATCCGCGCATTGGTGGGAAACCGGCGGGCTATCTTTTTAATCAATTACGCAATTTCAGGGATGGTCGGCGTCATTATCAACCGATGGCAATTTTGCTTGAGAATATGACTGATGACTATTTACTGCAAATTGCTGAGCATTTTTCTTCGTTGCAGCAACCTTATCCGCCCCCTGAACAAATTAACATTCAATCTGATGAAGTCAAATTGGCAGAGCAGTTGGTTTATAACGGAGACGCACAAAGGGATATTCCAGCTTGCAGCGCTTGTCACGGTGATGCATTAATGGGTGTGGAGCCTTTCATCCCCGGATTGCTCGGTTTGCCGCGTGCTTATATTACGGCCCAGATGGGCGGTTGGCGTAATGGCGGTTTAATGCGCGGTCAGGTGCCGGATTGCATGTCAGAAATTGCCAAAAGCCTCACAGATGAAGAAACCAATGCGATTGCAAAATGGCTGGCCATGCAACAAGTATCCGGCAAGCCAAGCCCATCCAGTACGCTTTCGCCGGAATTGGCTCAGCGCTGCAATAGCATCGTTATGAATAACGGAGCGATAAAATGATGCGCATAATAATAAACACTCATTTTGCGTTTAGCTCAGTGTTATGCAGTTTTGTGTTGCTACTGTTTATTGCAAACACAGCGATTGCAGAAATGGCTGAACCCAATACCGCAGCTACAGTCTCAGCGCAGCAACAATCACGTGGTGCTTATCTGGCGCGTGCTGGTAATTGTAAGGGATGTCATACCGCCAAAGGTGGCTTGCCATTTGCAGGCGGACGTCAATTATCGACAGCTTTCGGCATTTTCGTAACACCGAATATTACGCCCGATAATGAAACCGGCATTGGGCATTGGAATCAGGATGATTTCTGGCAAGCTTTGCATGAGGGTAAATCGCGAGATGGCCGATTGCTTTATCCGGCTTTTCCGTATACCGAATATACCAAAGTGACGCGAAAGGATGCCAACGCAATGTTTGAGTATTTGCAGTCTTTAGCGCCGATATCGCAGGATAACGCGTCCAGCAATGTGAAATTCCCATACAATTTCAAACCATTGTTATATTTATGGCGCAACTTGTATTTCAAACAGGGTGTTTATCAGGCAGACAAATCCGAAAGTGAAGAATGGAACCGGGGCGCTTATTTGGTACAGGGTTTAGGCCATTGCAATGCCTGTCACACCACGCGAAATTTAGTCGGCGCCAGTGATGAGGAAACGTTAAGTGGTGGGCAAGTCATGGGTGTGAATTGGTACGCGCCATCATTAGCCTCACATTTGGAAGCGGGTGGCGGTGATTGGTCAATCGAAGAGATTTCTGAATTGCTGGCAACCGGCATATCAGAGCGGGCCGTGGCCTCAGGCCCGATGGCAACAATCATCAAACAGAGTCTTCAGCATTTGTCACCCGAAGATGTTCGTGCCATGGCGGTATATCTCAAATCGTTGACAGAACATGATCACAGCATTAGTCCAAGTGTGGAATTTTCCGTGATGTCGGGTAGCTTGCGCAATCAGTTGCAACAAGGTGGTCAGATTTATAAGCAATACTGCGAAGAATGTCATGGTGCTTCCGGCCAAGGCGTGCCGGGTATTTATCCGCCACTGGCGGGCAATCGAAGTGTTGTCATGGCTTCACCACTGAACACCATACGCAGCGTGTTAAATGGTGGCTATCCAGCTACAACAAAAGGCAATCCGCAACCCTACGGCATGCCACCTTTTCAACAAATTCTACGTGATAAAGAAGTCGCGTTAGTAGTATCTTATATCAGGAACACATGGGGCAATAATGGCGGCCTGATAACGGCGATTGATGTTGATCGGGTAAAGGGTGGGCACAAGTAACCTGCTTATGTTTTTCATGTTGTTTGATGCGCCGATCTTAAACAAGGGACGCACACCGGCGCCTTGATTGTCGTATCGATAAATAGAGGTGAACAAAATGAGCATAAAAGTGTGGTCATAGACCAGGCAGCGCACTTCGTAGCTGGATTTGGCGCAACACTAATCTAACCATTCTGGTTGGCGTCAATATCTACGCCGCAGCTTTTGTTGTTGCCGCATTCGCAGTTGGCCGCGAAATTTACCAAAGGCTGAAGAAGGGCGATAAATGGTATGACTGTGGTGTTGACGCCAATTGCCAAAGTTTTGCGTTTACCCGCAAATCGGTAATCCATGCGCCAATATTTCCCAGTAGGTTTTACCAGTAAATAAAGCCCGCCACTGTCAGCTATTTTGTAGGATTTTTCTTTGGATTTAGCGTTACGTGCTGTGGTATCGGTGAGCATTTGACGGTATGTCAATGAATGACATGATACGAGATGAGGCAAGCAAGAGGACAAAACTTTAATTATTACATAGAGTTGATGCGATTTGAGGCTTGGTGAAAGCCTCAATTGGTACCCGGGGCCGGAATCGACATTCCTTTGTTTGCATGCATTAAGGTTTGCTTTCCGTAATACTTCCGTAATTATTAATTAGTTACAATTATCATTGTTACCCAAGAATAAGCATAAATGGGCAAGTTTTGGCATAGTATGAGCACTCAGCCAGTTGGCTCAATGTTATCCGTTCACTACTGCTATAACGTAACCCATATTTATCTTTAACTTTCTCCCTCCGCTTCCCATACTCACACCAACACTCTTTTAAAAGCGGCAACCATTCATGGGGTGCTATCTGATTTAGATTGATTTGTCGACGTACAGTATCAATCGTCATCAGACACAGGATAGATAACGATTTATTCCCACATTACATTACAATCTGCTTCTGCTGCGGCAGTAAGTAAATTAATCAAAGGCAGCCCTCTATTAGCCATATTCACCACTGGCTCATCCACATTTTCGTCCTCATCCTCATCCGGCGACGGTGCCTTTTCTGCGTTTAAAGCAGCCTTTAATCTGTTCAATGCCCTAGGAACATCTGCCGCCAGAATAGCGCCTGGAACGGTTGCACTGTGCCCCATCATTTTCAGCATGGTAAGCGCAACATCCCCAAACATAGTTATGTCGCCAACATCAGTTTTAAATGTTACAAGCATTTAGTTCTCCTCGAATGAATCAAAAGTGCGCAAATCCGTACGTTCTGGCTTGATTCTACATTCACTGGCGACAGGTTTCAGCCAATGCGTTCAAGGCCAAGCACTCATTATTGCTATACATTAATCCGCATTTATCTTTGATTTTATTCCGAGCATTGACAAACAATTACTTGTTATCATGTTCTGGAAAATGCTTCTTTGCTTTTTCGAATGCTTGTTGCATGGATTTCAAGGACAATCTGAGTCCAGCTTGAATGTCTTCCAATGCACCTTCTGAATTGCTTTCAAACTGTTTCCATTTTTCATTTGCCTGCCTCAATTCTTGCTCGAGTTCATCAAGGTGCGGCTGAATTTTATCCTGCGCTTCTTTTGCTCCCAAGTGTATCTGTAACTTGACTTCATCGACCATTGACTGCACGTTTTCCAGCTCGGCTTGCAATTGGTCTTTCACTGTTTTTTCGTTCATTTCATTTCCTTTTTTGTTGATTCCACTTAAACTTAATCTAGGTTTTGAATCGAAAATTGACTCACCTAATTTAAGCTAATTATGGCTTATTTTGTTAGTGATGTTCCTGTTTGTTGCTGGTTGATTGTATAAATCTGTAGTTACAGATTTCGGCGATATGACAATGATGCATCAGAAGGACTAGTAGGCAATTCGTTACAGAAAAAGAAGATTGCATGACTACTCATATTGAACTGTTTTAAATCAATTATTCGCAGAACATTTATCCGCAACGTTTTTCATTAAAGGCCTGCGATCACAAAAGCAAGATAGATAAGAGTAAACTTCGAAAGTATTTATTATGCTCCAAATTAAAAATGGAATTAAAAACCCCATGAAATTTCTCGTCATTCTTGGAACGGTGCGAGATAGCGCTCCACCCAACCCTCCTCGGCTTGGCCTGAGGGTAGCGAAGGCTTGTGTGTCACAAATTTATCAAGGAAATCATTCTGCGGAGCTGATTGATCCGCTGGATTTTGATGTTGGACCAACATTTAAGCCTTACTTTGCATACGCACGAAGCAAGGCACCATCTCAGCTTCAATCCTTAGCGGATAAGATCGAAACTGCTGATGGATATGCCATGGTAAGTCCTGAGTATAATCACTCTATGAGCCCCGCCTTGGCTCATCTGCTCAATCACTTCGGAAGCTCGCTTTTTTCTTACAAACCTAGTGCAATTGTCACATATTCGGCGGGACAATGGGGTGGCACGAGAGCTGCCGTTGGAATGCGTACTTTTCTGTCGGAGCTTGGTTGTTTACCGGTTTCGGCTATGATTCAGATTCCAAAGGCTCATGAAGTTCTAGCTGAAGACGGCTCTTTCCTCGAAAATGTGGGTGCTGAAGAATGGATTGACTATTTCGGTAGAACTTTCACCCAATTAAAGTGGTGGGCATCCGCAGCCAAAAAACAAAGAGACGAAATCGATCCCCGTAAATTTTTACGATCTTTTAAAAGAGACCCCTCCCAAAGAAACACTCCACAAGCCTCTTAATAAAATCAAGTTAGATACTTGGCTGGGCATTACTGATATTTGCAAATAAAAACTATAACTTACCTAATATTAGGTGTATTATGTAATGGTCTTTTAGTATTCAAGCTGTATATGCAATGCCTCCGGTTGACCCATTCCCCCTTGATATTCGATGGCCACACACGGATCACCGTGTGCGTAATTAATTATTAAGGAAATAACATGGCAACAGGTATTGTAAAATGGTTCAATGACGCAAAAGGTTTCGGTTTTATTACCCCAGATGGTGGGGGAGAAGATTTGTTTGCACATTTCTCCGCAATCAATAGTGAAGGTTTCAAGTCGCTGCGCGAAGAACAGCGTGTCACCTTTGATATAACGACCGGCCCAAAAGGCCAACAGGCGTCAAATATCAAACCCGAGTAAAATAGAGCAGAAGTTAACTTACACAGCCCCATCTAGTTTTGGGGTTTTTATTTCTCAAGAGAACCCAGTGTCTACGAGCTGAAGCTATTTCCAATCTTACATAAATCAAGTAAAACCGTAGATCTCCAACCTTTACCTACCAAAACATTCCGCAAAAAGTTTGGCCTAGAATTCCAACACTTAATGCAAATTTGATTGATTCATTTTCTTAACACAGTAAAGAAAAAAGCCTATGTTATGGTTTGTATTTAGGAAGGAAGCAAATGAACTTAACCAAGGCTCATACGACTATGGCGCCGCTTCTGCCTAGCTCTCATCCAAGCATCAATGCCGCGCATTCGTCGCTAGACAAATCGAAGTATACACTTGGCATAATTGAAGAATTTGACGACAACCATTTGCCATATATCGCTGCATGTGAAGACTATGGTGTAAGCTATAAAACACTCAACATCTCTGCTTTTGATTGGATTCAAGTCGTGCAGGATAGCGAGTGTGACGCTTTTCTTGTGTGGCCTTCCTTCAAGGTGAGCATATGGAAACGTATGTTCGATGAAAGATTGAAGATCATGACTGATGAGATGCACAAAATCATCTACCCAACTTACGATGAGGTTTGGTTGAATGAGAGCAAACTGCGCATGTCTTATTGGCTGAAAGCACACAACATTCCTCATACCAAAACATGGGTGTTTTATTCGCACGAACAAGCACTAGAATTCGTTAAAAATACCGACTTGCCTCTTGTAGTAAAACATGACATGGGTTCCAGAAGCGCTGGCGTGAAGATTCTTCATGACCGCGATGAACTTCTGCAATATGTAAATCATCGTTTCGGAAAAGGACTCATCTGCCCAGGAGCCGACAGTCGCGATAGTGAATGGGGTTATGCATTGTTTCAGGAATTCCTCCCTGAAGTTGTTGAATGGCGATTGATTCGAATCGGTGAGTCATATTTCGGACATCAGAAGCTTACAGATGGCGTATTTCATAGTGGCTCTGGAAAGGTGGGTTGGCATGGTCCGCCACAAGCGCTGTTGGAGTTTATTCGAGAGTTAACTGACAACGCCGGATATACGGCAATCAATGTCGACATCTTTGAGACACCAACGGGGCATTTTTTCGTTAACGAAATTCAGTCACACTTTGCTGCCTATATAGAGTCTCAAATGTATATAGACGGCAAGCCAGGCCGATATTTGTATGACTATTCCATCGGTGAATGGCGATTTGAAGAAGGTATTTTTTGTCGAAACAGTTGTTGTGACCTACGGGTAAAGACACTCTTAGATCAGCTTGATCAAACGCTTACTCATGACCAGGCGAAGGAAGACTCCAACCTATCACTATAATTTACATTTTTAACTCAACCTAGGAACTATATTGAAAGTAACAATTGTAGGCGCTGGAAACGCTGGTTTGTCACATGCAGCTATGATAGCTAAACGAGGTCATCTAGTTACAATTGTAAAAACAACACGTCTAATGCACGATGATTCATTTGATATGTTGAGTAAAAATAAACGGATAGAATACGAAAAAGGTAGCGACAAAGGTGTCGTCACCATTGAAAAAGCAACGCGAGATATCTCGGATGCCATTTCACAAGCGGACGTCATCTTTGTCTTGACACAAAGCGTCGCACACAAAAATATTTCTGGGCTAATTTCGCCTCACTTACGTCGCGGTCAGATCTTGATTGTTTCGCCGGGCTATGCTGGGAGTTTCTATTTTTCCACAAAATGTAAGGGAAGAGGCGTTGTGTTTGTCGAAGGCGAATCGTTACCCTTTGATGCACGAATTATTGCGCCGGGAAAAATCAATATTTGTTTTGAAAATATTCGCAACCCAATCGGTGTTTTCCCGTCTGACAAAACTGAACAGACATTGCAGCGTTTGCAGGAAATTATTCCCAGATTTACCGCTAGACAGAACGTATTGGAATCAGCCTTTCTAAACCCCAACCTTATCATCCACACCGTGGGCGCAATAATGTCTGTTGCTCGCATTGAACACAGTAAGGGTGAGTTTTGGATGTATCGCGAAGCCTTTACGCCGACTATTCTTAAATTGGTTAATGATCTGGACTCGGAAAAGAATTCAATTCTGGCATATTTTGAACTACCAACTCAAAACTTCGCAGAGTCATTTCAGTTCAGAACCCACGAGGATCTCAGTGAAGACCCAGCAGACGCTTTTTTTCACTACGCTCAATACGGATCACCTAAAGGGCCTGTTGATACACAAACACGCTATATAACAGAAGACGTACCGATGGGTCTGTGTTTCCTTTCTTCAATCGGGAAAAAGGCAAAAATCCCGACACCTGTATGTGACGCGCTAATTACGATCGCATCCTCGATGCATCAAAAAGACTATTTTAAAGATGGAAGAACACTAAGCCAACTTGGCATTGATCACTATTCTGCTGAAGAATTGAAAAATATCCTCAAGACTGGCTTTCCACCAACAATGCCCTATGATGCAGTACAACCAACAGGATCAGAATCATTAGTTTTCGTTGCTTAGAAGTGAAATCATTTGCATATATAAAATCAAAGACTTTAGTTGAGTAGGCCGACACTCCAATGCATTGAATTCACATCCAAAATAGCATTATGGCCAAGCCCCTTACAGAGCCGCACTTGTGCTATTTAACAGCTAAATCGAGAAAAATTCTACCAATTTGTAAATTCTAACACCTCACCGTAGTTAGACCGAAACATTGTTTTATTTGGGAAATTAAGATACAATATTTGTAACTTCAATGTTTGTAATTTAATATTCCTCCTGTTCTATAATGATGGCATTGATAAACAAGAACCTAAAATGCCAACTGTAATAATCACACGCGAAAAGTTCCTTGAAGACCTTCAAGGCCGAACGTTTTCCGATGTTGTAAATGACCCAGAACAACCTTTCGATACTGTTCTTGATTTCTTTAATGATGACAACAAACAACGTCGGTTGGAGGAGTCTGAGATTCACCACGACAGACCGCCTTTAGCGGGTGTCGTTCGTGAGCTTGAAGCACATCCAGCCATTGATCGGTGTTTAGCAGAGACACATACACAGAGAAGTTTGCGATTACGACAAGCTATTGGTGTGCTTGTGCGGATGATTATGGAAGCCCGTGGTTGGCAGAAAACGGGTCGCAAAGGTTCGTTAGGTGTCCGAGCCGACAAGAATCTGTGGAAATTTACCCACAATTCGGGTGGATTGGCATTCTGGTTCATTCGCGCTGAGCGTTATGTGCGAGCCGACGGTATGCCTTTCCAATCAGTACGAGAACGCTGCCAGAAACTCGAATCTACGATGCTAAAACAACCGTGAAAGGAACAATAATGCAAATTCAACAAAGCACAACAAATGTCATTAAGCCTCAAACACCATTTGCCAAACGGGCGTGGGGAGTTGAAAAGAGACACAAGGTTGAGCAGAAAAAAACTGCTTTGGTTTACTGTGAAGAGCAATTTGGATTAGTGGACGGAAAAACCGCCGCAGCATTAGTCCGGCACTCAGAAATTTATTCTATTGTTGGAATTATTGATAGCGCATTAGCTGGCAAGGATGCAGGGAAAGAATTAGACGGAAGAAAGTGCGGTATTCCCATTTTTGCCAGTCTGTTAGACGCCTTGAATAATCTTTCAGAAGTTCCAAATTGTTACATTTATGGAAAAGCTCCCTTAGATGCCTCAATATCCATTGAGGAGAGGTCTTTAATCCTAGAAGCTATGGAACATGGTATGGATATCATCAATGGCCTTCATCAGTTCTTCTCTGACGATCGAGAATTTTCAGATCTGGCCGCTAAGAACGGCATCCAAATTAGAGACATACGGAAACCACCGCAATTAAAAGATTTGCATGTTTTTACAGGTCAGATATCTAAAGTGACTGTACCTGTAATTGCTGTGTTAGGGACCGATTGTGCATGTGGAAAAATGACTACCGCAGTGGAACTCAACAAAACACTAAACAATCTTGGCATAAAGTCAATACTGGTTGCGACAGGTCAAACTAGCCTGATGCAAGGCGCCAGATATGGCGTATCGACCGATGCTCTTATTTCTCAATTTGTAGTTGGAGAAATAGAAAACTCTGTTATTCAAGCGTTTGATAACGAAAACCCCGATATTATTTTAGTTGAGGGACAGAGTGCTGTTAGTCACCCTGCATTTATGAGTTCGCTCGGCATCCTGAAAGGCTGCATGCCTGATGGCATCATCCTTCAACATCCCCCTGCCAGGAAGCTTCGCTGTGATTTCCCCGATTTGGCAATGCCAACTGTTGCCAGCGAAATAAAACTGATTGAAAGTATTTCTCAAACCAGTGTAATGGCTATCGCATTAAGCCATGAAGACCTGGAGAGTGGAGAAATTCTAGAAGTCATTGCGGATTATGAGGAACAGTTCCAATTGCCAACAACTGATGCATTGAGCCACGGATGCCAAAAACTTGTTCAAGCCTTAGGCAATAATTTTCCACAACTAAATCAAAGAATCAAACAAACGAGTTTGGCAAAAATACCTGAATCTGTAGTGATTTAGACATAATCTCCTGGAAGGAACAAATGAAATCTTTTATGCCAAGAATAGAAATTACCTTATCCCAAATACAAGACAATGCTCGGGTGCTAACCGAACTTTATGGGAAAAAAGGTATTTCCTTAATGGGCGTTACTAAAGCGGTACTGGGAGAACCCTCTATTGTCAGGGCGATGATTGAGGGTGGCGTCAAATTTATCGCCGACTCGCGTATTGAGAACATTCAGAAAATGAAGGATGCTGGAATAACAACACAGTTTGTTCTTCTACGCACGCCGTTAAGTCATGCTGAATCTGTCGTTAAATATGCAGACATTAGTCTTAATACTGAGATTGAGACACTTAAAAAACTTTCTTATTATGCAACAATGAATAGCAAAATTCACCAGGTAATCATCATGGTAGAACTGGGTGATCTGCGTGAAGGAGTGCTTCCTTGTGATCTATCCCAATTTGTCAGGAAAACACTATCCCTGCATTATATAAAAATTGTTGGTATTGGTTGCAATTTAGCTTGCTATGGTGGAGTAAAGCCAGACACTAGGAATATGCAGAAACTATCTGAACTGGTTGACAGCATTGAAAAGGAATTTCACATTGATTTAGAAATAATTTCAGGCGGAAATTCGGCAAACTATGAATGGTATAAGTCTGACCAAGATATCGGCAGAATTAACAGTCTTCGCTTGGGTGAATCAATTCTTCTAGGTTGTGAAACGCAGAATCGGGAAGCGATACCAGATCTGCACACACACGCATTCCAACTTATTGCCGAAGTTATTGAGTCCAAGAAAAAACCGTCTCTTCCATCTGGAGAAATCTGTCAGGATGCTTTTGGAAATACGCCTACCATTCAAGACCGAGGAATTCACCAACGTGTAATTATTGCTTTGGGTCGGCAGGACATTCAGCTGTCTAGCTTAAAATCTAAAAACAAGCTGGAAATGCTGGGTTCTAGTAGTGATCATATTATTCTTGATGGTAAGAATAATAATTTACAGGTTGGTGATGAAGTAACTTTTGACATGAATTATTGCGGTCTTCTAGCAGCGATGACCTCTCCTTTTATTAGAAAGAAATTTGTAAATCTCAATGAACTCGCGGCAGCTTAACGTAAATCTAAGAATTGGACTGAAATTAAAAAGAAAGTATTCACCAGAGTAGCTGGATTGTATCCATAGATTAAAATACCCACCAAGCGGCTGGAAACAGCCGTAACGCAAATAAAACGCTGCCTTTGATTGGGTTAACACCATCCTTGGGAACCTAAAAACATCACTGGAACCTTTCATAAACTTTCTGCGCACCACTTGCAGAGATATTTGGCAACGTTCCAATATCGCTTCAATCGACGCGCGCTATCGCTTGAAGGAAATGTTGCCACGATTAATGTGGGTAGCTCTCCGCACGCCACCTATGCCGCGACACCTCTTAATATCAGCTGTATATTAGGGATAATCAGGTAAAATTATGAGAAGTAAGTGGGCACAAGTGTGAATTACGTATTCCGCATCTTAGTTGAAATTAACCAGTTTAGTGCAGCGCCAGATCAGACTTGATCTAACACATATAATATTCACCTCAACTGCGCGATGATATTATCAGAAATACTTTTCTTTTCTGGATTGGTTAAATAGTCTTGTTCAGTGTAGAAAACATCATATTGTGTTTGTAGATTTAACCAGAAACGCGAACCGTTCCCAAAAAGTTTACCAATACGATAAGCTAAGTCTGGTGTAACAGGGTTTTTTCCTTGAGCAACTCTATATAAATGTTGTTTGCTAACAGACAGAATATTTGCAGCTTTCGGAATACTAAGTTCCAAAGCTTTTAAATTTTCCTCTATGATTTTCCCCGGGTGAAATGGAGCTAGTTTTCTATCCATAACAATATCCTTTAGTGGTAATCTTCTAAATCAATTTTTTTTGCTAAGCCGTTTTCCCATTCGAAAGTAATGCGATAATTTCCGCTGACTTTCATAGCGTAACGTGTGGGCTTATGGCCTTGAAGTGCATGAAAGCGAAAAGCTGGCATGTTCAATTCTTCTATTCTCTCGGCGGCATCTAGAACATCTAATATCATTGTGATGCGTTCAATTTGATCCTGTCGAACGCCTTGAGGCTTTCCCTCAATATAAAGTTTCTTTAACCCTTTGTGCTTAAAGTTATCAATCATTCCGCACGCCTTTTCAATACACCAATAGTAACACATCATGTTACCATGTCAATGGAAAGTAACTTTATCGCCTAATTGCGGCCGACAACTAAATTTATGCGCAAAATATTGTGTAGCAACTTGAAACCCACCAACTAAAAAAATAATGGCCAGGAAACCTATCATTCTTTTATTCTTGGCTGCGCTTTCATCTTTTCCAAAACGATTGTTGTCCTTAGTCATAATGAAATTCCTTTAGCTTTGGATTTTTGCATTGTTGAAATGATTTGCTGTTTCATTAGCTGTTGGCGGCGTTGCTCCAATACTTTGTCGTCGAAGGTGATGCGCATTTTGTTGTTTGCTGCAACTTGTGCGATTTCAGAACGAAATTGATCCGTGCCATTAATGGTCAAGTGACTGCCGTATTGTTGTATTGCTACTTGCAAGATATGTGCCAATGCTTCACGCGATGTGTCTGGCAAGACAATCAACCGTTTTCCATCATCCCGAATGGTTGTTGATCCAACTTTGTGAATGACCGTGCCGCATTTAGTGATGGATTCGACAAAACTATCTTTTATGGAGCTATTGTTTGTTTGATCACCGGAAACATTATTTCCTTGGTGTTGGTAGCTTCTCCTTGATCGCAAGATTTCCAGCGCTTCATCATTCCCATGCCTGGCCTCTTTAACCAGCCAATCCAGCCAGGCCATTCTCGAATGTTTTGTTTTGCTAGCCTGGTAACTTTCACGATAATCTTCTTTGATGACCTCTATGGTGGTTTTGCACTGCTGATGGGCTGCGCTAACCATCATTTTTTTAGCTAATCGTCCGGCATGAATGCCTTTAATAATGGATCGCTTAAGTTTTTGTCCCTTTTTTGCGCGTTCAATTAATAGATCTCTTTTGCTACGCAGTTTTGCCCATTGTTCTGCTCGCCCGGTTGCAGCTTCATGCTGTTCTCTCTGGTATTGCGCAAAGAGGCATGCCGTGTCCTGCTTAGTGTGTACAGATCGGGGTTGATATTGTTTGTCAGCTGGCTTTTGTGGATTCAGAGAGCCATTAATATATTCGAACTCACCCAGCCTTTTAATTAGGTTTCCTTTGGATAAAGAGCGATCCACAGAGCTGGCCTTAACAGCGATGCCATTATTTGACTTGAATACAAAGCCATTGCCTCGTTCCTTGATTTCAAGGCCATTTCTGGCCAAGACTTTGTGTAAATTCTTCCAGTTATCTGCACACTTGATTTCATCTAAGCATTCTCGTTTAATCCAGCCAATCAAACTCTCAACACCTGCTTTGGTTTCAATCTCCGATTCTTTTTTGACCGCATCACGCCCAGTTTCATGATTGACTATGGTTAAGCCATATTCACGCTCAATTTGCGTGCAAAGCTGCGCTACTTTCTTGTAGTCAAAGAAGGGATTGTGAATCGTATGCTTCCTGGGATGAATCTTGTTAATCGCAATGTGGATGTGTAGGTTGCTGGTGTCATCATGGACAACGCTGATGCGTTGATGTTCTGCAAATCCTAGCACTTCGCAGAAGCGCTTCTCAATTGCGTTAAGATCATCATGCCCCGGACGCTCCTCTTCTGGGAAGCTAAGCACAAGATGGCAGGTTTTATCTGATTTGGCTCTGGTGTTCATTTCTTGCGTGTTTTGTATTTCAAGAAGAGCGGCGGTTATCTCTTCTGTGTAGCAATTCGTAACCTGTATTTGGCTGATGCGCTCAGTCGTAGGCGCTGTTCAGAATAACCTGCGAACCCAATGGGTCGTATAGCAAACGTACTTCAACGCCTGATCTTACCTTTGCCGCTAGAATGCTCTTTAGATGCTGAGTAAAATCGTCGACGCGCCAAATGAAGTACTGAAGATGGATGGAATGTTGCGCTGCCTTCAAATCCTTTACTATGCTTGAGTAGAACATGCTTGCATTCTGTTGGATTTCTGCGCTGTTAAAAGTCGTCAAGACGGATTCGGAGTTTCGCCGTACCAACTGAAGCAGTTTTCGATGACTAGGATTTTTGATCTCCAATCGTGAAATGTCGGTATTTTGACGAGACAAGAGTGGTAATAGAATGGGAATTACATGATCTTCCAGGTCCTGCTTCATGAGCTTACGTTCTCTAACGAAAGCTTTTCGGTTCCTGCCAAAGAAGATATAAAACAGCAAACCTATAACCGGCGCAAGGAGAAAAGCGAACATCCAGGCTAGGGTCGACTGCGGTCTACGGTTCTCCGAAATCAGAAAGATGCCTGTAATGATTGCGTACAGACCAATCGAAGCGGCTAGAATTGCAGCAAGATCCATTGTCATGTCAGGAACATCGAATATTAAAGCGCTCGGCATACCACAACAACAAAATTTTTGTCAGACTCGCAGGATACGTGACATATAGGTTATTTATTAACATATAAAACTCTATAAGAAAAAGGGCGCATGACCCCGGTGGGGCAACAATAAACTTACAACAGGGCACGTTCGCTGATTGACTTAGAAAAGTCTGCAATTTAATCCAATTTACTACTATCCGTATTCAAGTAATAAAATTTATTCAATCTCTGGCAATTCCTTTCTTTTTTATAAAATTGGAATTTTATGCTTAAGGTGTACAGATTTTATATTTATCATGTTACATGATTGTCAATTATGCATGCTAATTGACACCCTTGGTAATTATTAAATACGACAAAATCGCTTGGTAGTTATGCTACGACAAAGTCCCTTGGTGTTAACAGGTGAGGTTGCATTAGTTCTGATCTGACTAGGCACTGCGCTAAATTAATTTCAATATAGCCTGATAGTCGGTTGTCGGCCGATACTGTTGAAAAACCCTATCTTGAGGGATAATTCATCCATCATCAATTTTTAAGGCGTAACCGACATGATGGGAAATCTACCACCCGCACAGAATGCCTTATTCTATGATTTTTGTCTGGAAAAACATATTCCAAAGAATCACCTTCTTCGTCACATTAACCAGTTTTTGGATTTTGATCGTGTCTGAGAATAAATTAGTATTTCGCACAGTACACGTTATACATTTTCCATAAGCCAGCTATAATAAGTTACGTGGTATGCGAGAGTCCCAACTTTTGCTGAACACACGACTATCATTTTCATAAGCATCCAGCTCCGCCTGAATACGAAAGTGGGTGGTAGAAGAAGTTAGTATCGTGTGGGTAACAGTGCGTACTCGCCAGTCTCTCCGCTCGAAGGTCATGTCCCATAGCGTCTCACCGCGCACTGAGTCGAAGTTATCACCCTGATAGCTATACCATTCCAGCGTTTTGGAGCGTACTTCCAGGCCGATTTCTTCAATGCGGTATTTGCCGTCATCCTTTATTATCTCCAGTGTGGATTTGTCCTCAGCGAGATTGCGGTGAACCCACCAATTAGCGTGACGCGGCTCGATGAGTGTTTTCTCACAGGATGGAGCTACCTCCGGATTTCCCAGTAAATGTAGATTGCTATCAGCTTCCCTGGGTGGGCGAACGGGTAACGTTAATTTGCTGTTCATGGTGTAGATGGTGAGTCGTACCGGTTCCGGTGGCGGCCAGGCCAACGGGAAGTACGACGTGGACACGGAGAGGCGCAAGCGGTGACCGGCTGGAAAAACTTGGGCGACACCATTGAGTTGCAGCTGAATACGGTAGCGTTTGCCTGGCATGAGCTGTTCGGGATGCTCATGGCTGTTGCGATGGGTTAGGTTCTGGATGCCATAGGTTACCCGCGTGGCCTTGTCGTCCATGGCGATGTCTGATAGACGCACTGCTACCATGGCCACGGGCTTGTTGGATGACAGTTCCAGTTCTACAGTTGGGGCGCCCAGGAGCTCCAGCGGCTCCAGTAGCGGTGCACTGTCGAACACCAGCGCGCCGCCATCTTCTTCACGCTGATCGTGGGGTAAGTCGGGCGTGGCACTATAGGAACACCATTTGCCGGCGAACAACCCCACGCTTAAGGGCGATTGAATGGTACGTTTGCGGTCTTTGGGTTCGCGTCCAGGCGCATAGATACGGCCGGGCGCCAGTGGGTGTACACGCTGCTCGATTCGTGGTGATGGCCAAGTGTCTTCTGCAACCCAGCGTCCTGGCCGGTGTTCATAGCGGGTGGTCGGTAGAATGCTGTCTTGCATCCAGACGCGCAACATCGGTTCATGCATAACGTCATTGTCGATGTCCTTTAGCCAATGATCCCACCAGCGCAGACTCTCGCGCAAGAAATTGATGGCTGGGCCGGGTTCGCCATAGTGCGGATACTTATGGCTCCAAGGTCCGATCAGGCCCTTGCGCGGCACCTGTAATCCGTTCAGCAGTCGAAATACAGCATTGGAATAACCGTCCGCCCAACCGCTAACGGCCAACACTGGACATTGGATTTTGTCGAAGTTCTCACAGATCGAGCCGTGTTTCCAATATTTGTCTCGATGTTGATGCTGCAGCCATTTCTCCAGCCACAGGCCGCTGCCTTCAAGTCGCTGCATCCACAACTCGCGCCAGTGCTCGCCAGTCACTTCCGGGTCGGGTGGCTTGCTGTTGCGTGCGAACATGGTCGAGGCCCATGACAGATTGTCGCCCAGCAGGCAGCCGCCCATGTAGTGCACGTCGTCAGCGTAACGATCATCGGTGGAACACAGGGAGATCACCGCTTTCAGTGCTGGTGGCTGTAGCGCGGCAATTTGCAGACCGTTAAAGCCACCCCAAGAGATGCCGATCATTCCCACCGATCCGTTGCACCAGGGTTGTTCGCCGATCCAGCGGATAAGCTCAACACCGTCGTCGAGCTCTTGTGGCAGATACTCATCTTTCAGCACGCCTTCTGAATCGCCTGTGCCACGAATGTCCACCCTTACCCCAGCGTAGCCATGGCCGGCGAGATAGCCGTAGTTTTGTTCGTCGCGCGGACGCGTTAGATCTCTCTTTCGATACGGAATATACTCCAGAATGGCTGGCACCGGCTTGTTCGTGGCATTTTTTGGGATCCAAATCCTAGCAGATAGTCGAATACCATCAGGCATGGGGATTAAGATATGTTCATGCACTTCCACCGCGTCAGGGGATGGCTCGATAATCTTCATGGCGTGTTTGCAGTCTCATCAAATGGTTCGAAGTCAAAAGGTAGCGCTTTCATCACCTGCTTGTAGTTGTGCTCAAGTTCATCGATGCTTTGGGCGCCCAAGTAAACAATCGCATATTGGTAACTATAGCTATCCTGATCCAATAATTCGGATAGCCGCTTGCCTTGCTTGACCGGTACTATGATAGCGGCACACCCTGGCGTTTGCTGTTGCGCGCGATTAATCTCTTCCTGGCCTGGCGCTCTCGTGACCAAGGCATCACTAAATCGACGGGCAAAGATTTTGGCGGCACAAGTGTAATTGCCTTGTCGGTGCGGAAAACAGGGTTTTTTTCCGAGTCCCAGGTCAACCACAACACGGTGGTTAGATGCTCCATCTACTTTTTTGAATAACGGGGCATGGGACTGGGAGATGCGCGGGTTGATCTCTAGCAGACTCAGACGGTCGGACGCTTCATCATAGAAGTACTCGATATTGAATGCTGATTGATCAAAACCGATATGCTCGATGATGGTTTTAGAGGCCTTGTGAATGCTTTGCTTGATGTGTTCGGGCAAAACGGAGGGGTATTGATAGCTGGAAAAGGACACCCCATTCGGAAAACGTAATGAATCAACGATGCCATAGGTGTCAACCTTATTCTGGTAAGAATAGCCTTCTACCGTACACTGCCTGCCAGAAGAAATGATTTCCTCGGCAATGCAGTGATGGGCTGTGTACTTCTTGAGTGACTCATCCAAGTCGACGTGCTGGAGTAATTCGGCATAGGGCTTGGCGTAACGATCGATATTGTCGCGTATGGTTTGAATGTGTCTGTAAAAATCGGTTTTGTCAGCGATACGAAAACCAAGATAGCTCGAATAGGACAGTAGCGGTTTGATCCAAAATGGAAAATCAATTTCCACCTGGTTTAGCGGATCATCTGCAAAGGGATCAAAAATTGAAAAGTGGGGGATATATTCAGCAATAACGCGGCGTTGTTCCAGACGACTGAGGCCTTTGTTTCCGCACAAAATTACCGACTCAAGGCTTGGCCCAGGAAGCTTGTGCTCCTTACACAGAATTGGATGCAATACCGAGGCGGGGAAATCCCAGAAATTGATTATTGCATCAATGGAGCCGTTGAAACGATCTAATTGTTCTTGTGCCTCAGACAACAGAGCATGAAAATCATAGGAAGTGGCATCCTTCAGTTTGCTTAAGTCGATGAGTCCATGGAAACGGTATTGATCAGCGTCGTCCAATGTTTCTAGTTTTTCACGATTAAAAGCATTGAGGCCAAATACAAAAATATTTTTCATCATAAACACCATGAGATGGTTATACAAAGGTTAAGCAAAGATTATGGAACCTTATAAATTTCGAGTGGGTAAATGATTTAAGTCATACAGTAAATTTTTATGGAGATTCTGACCTGAATCCAAGAGCTCAGTTCGGAAACTGGGCAAGAGCTATAATCCTCAATCTCATACAAAAAGACAAAATGTAATTATTTACCCACTCATTTTTCAGAAGAACCACAAAATTTTTGGTTATGTCTTCGTTAAACTTATAACTTGTTGTTGATTCTACAAGTAGTTGCATTACAGAAAAACTTTTCATCACTGGAATGGCACATTTATTTGCAGTATCTGGTTCGTGCAGCATCTGCCATAATGTCATTTTTATGTCTGTGGTGGTATTAAAGTAATTCTGGCATCTATATGAAGTTAGACTATTAGTATCCGCTACGCGTCAGACATGGTTTTAAACTCAGCGCAGGAATTTATCTTCATAACTATCACAGAAAGCCAGTAGATTCCAACCGCTCCAACAACTTGACAGTATGCTGTAGTTTTAATGATCAGGGCGACGAGTCTGGGTAAGGGTAAGGGTTATCATTCTCAGTGAGTGCTTGGTTATCAGTCACCGAAAAATGATAATATGCTTTATTCAGGTAGCGTGTGACATTGATAATTTCATCCTCGCTCCAGCCAAGCTCAATGTTGCTCTGCCAGCGACGTACTTGAAATTTCAAACTATGCCAGTCTGTCGCCAGCGTTTTCTCACGCCAATGAATTATTGTCGTGTGGCATGATGCAGTGTGTTGAATAGAGCAATTCGCCGCGCGTTTGACTGTGTCCTGGTGAAGAATAAGCCAAGGTACTCACTGCCCATAACAGACATAGCGTTATAACAAGCTTCTGTGTCCTATGCATCAACATTTCCCCAGGTTCAGAGCCGATTTCTATTGTCAGTACTTGTTACACGTCAGGGTAATGGAATGTTTTTAACTTTCTCGTTACTTGCTTTTGGCAGATGAATCTTTAGTACACCATTTTTATAGCTTGCATCGGCATCATCTGTACGTACATTGCGTGGTAGTGGAATAGCACGCTGAAATGACCCATAAGCACGTTCCATAATATGATAACTGCTGTCATGAGATTCGCGTTCAATACGCTTCTCTCCACTTAGGTAAAGCACATTGCCATCAATCGTAATTTGCAAATCTTCTTTTTCCATACCAGGCACTTCTATCCGTACCAGTATCTCTTTGTCTGTTTCCTCCACTTCTCCAGCCAGCAGGCTCCAATTTGGGAAACTGGTAAGTGAACAACTACTTTCTGCGTGTTCCTCATCTTTTTTACGAGTAAAGTGTGTGAGCGCCTCATTACTGCGACTAAGCAGCTCATGCCAACCTTCAGTGAGATTTTCCCACGTACGACTCAGCTCGCGGCTGATTTTTTTTCCGACATGTTTAAAGGAATCGAGCATATTCATACCCCTTATATTTATTCATCAGTCCAAAATATTTGTTATGAAACTTAGAATACTTTTTCATAGCGTTGTTTGATTTAACATTGCCAATCAACGTCTATCAGGTTTTTCTCTTTGTTAAAAACCAACCAAGGGACTTTTTTCGTACCTTAACTACCAAACGATTTTATCGCATTTAATTATCAAGGGAAAGACAGATCTATTTAACCAGTGATTCTCTGAATATTCCATGTTAAATATTTGGGAGCACAAAGGATGATTATTATGGATTCCAAAGCACAACTGTGGCTGAGCGCCTGCGAGAAGACATAAAAAAAATCTATTTGCGGAACAGATTGTTTTTTGCGGAACAGATCGTTATTTAAAAACCGCTTAAACTGGTACCCGGGGCCGGAATCGAACCGGCACGGACGCAATGTCCGAGGGATTTTAAGTCCCTTGTGTCTACCAATTTCACCACCC
>JAJFJK010000115.1 GCA_021774075.1 Nitrosomonas sp.
GTCTTTTTTCCACAACGAGGTGCGCGGCTGCCTGTGCGCTTGCGTGATGGGAATGTTACATGGATTACGTGGGGTATGCGTAAGAATGAGTCAATTGCTAAGTTTCCCAACGGCGGTTGGGCGCGGTTAAATTCTATTTACAACGGCAAATGGAAACCTTGGCGTCCAAGGCCGGTTTTAATTGTTGCAGATCAATTCATGGAGAAAGACCATGAAAAAAAATCCCATTGGGTAGCGCTAGATAAGAGAATGGTGATACAGGGATTATTAGCAGAGAGAAACAAAGAAATGCGGGTTTATGTCGTGACGATCAGTACGCCACCTGAATATTCCTGGATACATGACCGTTGGCCGAGGTTGGTTCGGCTGGATCAATACAAGGAATCCTGATTGAATGACGTACCTTTGTAGGACTAGATGTATTGGCTCATACATGATTCGAGCTCAAATCACGACTAAATCGTACAGTCGGCATACGACCCAAAGCGGGCAATGGCTTGGCATCTTTATTCATATGACTTTAAATTTTTACTCTAATTCGTAATATTTTTAGTGTATTAGTATCTGGAGATCTAATCTTGAAATTGTGGAAATTAGGATGGTTACTTAACACTTTAAAGTATCAAATAGAGAAGGATTTGCAAGAAACGGTCTATCAAAGTGCTGTTTATCAGGACAATCGTTGGGGACCAATTGAGAGGCAAGTACTGACTTGGTCTAAACACCCGTTTATTTATGTAATGAAGCTGGGAGCTGCATTTAGCTTATTGACAGTAGCGGCAACCATGCTGAAACCTTACATAAGTCAGCTTGTGCCAGGCTATTCTTACGACTGGAATGAGCTGATTCAGTGGCAAAGCATCTTTCTATCTGTTCAGTTAACTGTTATCGGCGTCATATTTCCCTTAGTGATTGGGCTGGTAGGTTTTTTATTACAAAGTAAGACAGCCTCTAAGGCAATTTGGTCAGTATATAACCGCTACTCAGGATTTCTTTTTACGGGCTTCAGTGGACTTTTCCTCGCTATATTTATTATTTTAGGCAAGTACTTGGAGCCTGTAGTTCCTACATATTGGTACTTAGTATTATGTGGACACATCAGTTTATGGCTCATCTTTAATCTATGCTTAACAGCTTGGTTCTTAAATGCCACATTCAAAATAATTCATGAAAGCAGCCGAGATGAACTACTACTTAGATTTACAATTAATGAGTCATTTTTAGATGATATACGTAAAAGATTATCCATCTTGCTTCCAGAAAACGCAGTAGAAAGAAAACTAATATGTTTGCCTGTTGAGAGCAAATCTAAGTTAGAAACTATCCTATTTAGCAGAGACGGCGAATTTGTTTTTTTCACCTCACACTCTAAGCCTGTTTATGTAAAAAATATCTATTTTCGTCTACTGTCTATTACTGCTCAAAATTTTTTCAGAAGGGCTGGATCTTCTCCGTCAGCGGATAGTGCAAAACTTGTATTGCCTCTAACCGTTGACAATAGATCTAAAAGAAAGCATCAGTTAGCTGTCTCTAATGGGTGCAATCTAAGTTGGCTCGATAAATGGATGCTCAAATTCTCGTACTCGTTTACGACTAAACAACCATATCTGGAAGACACACTAAATTACATAATTTTCTCGTTGATCGGCTCGGCAGCCGATGAGTTAAAAAGCAATAACCCCAAGCTTTTTGATGAGTCAATTAAAAAACTTGCCAATTGGCACTGCGCTGTTTCAGATTTGTTGACATTTATTGATGATAATGAACAGAATAATAATTGGCTATTGCTACCATCTTCAGGTTTTATAGGACGTAGTTACTTAGACAAGCTATTAAGAGAATATTATCTACTTGCAAAGCAGTCTGTTGAAAAAATACCTTCAACGATAGAGTTCTATGATGAATTAGTCCACCTTCACATTAAGTTGCACAACTGGAGTAAAGAAAAGCAACCTACAAAGATGACTGAAGAGCTTATCTATGGAAACTATCTATGCTGGGTTGCTCTCATTGATTGGGCGGCGGTGACGGATAAACCTGAAGGCTCTTCTCGACACCATCAATACGAGTATGCAGTGCTCGCATATATTAGTGCCTGGGAGACTTGGCCCATGTATCTAAAGCCTCGGTCAACTCAATGGAAAGAGTCAATTGCGGCTGTACCTTTGTTTATCAAGCATCTCATCTGTACTGCGCAACAAGTAATTGTCGCTGTAAGAAGAGATGATGTGCTGGCCTCTGAGTGGGCTATCGATATGTTAATTCACTGGTTCTCGAATATATCTGCATATACGTTCCAACATCAACAATATCGCTGGAATCACGAGCTGATCGTTCACACAATCTTGGAAAGAGATAGAACTGATAATTTATGGCAATTAATACTTAATCAAAACCCTTACGACGAAATCTCCGCAACGCAGCTAGCCCTTGAAAATGCATGGATTGATACTCGTTTAATTACTGCATGCTATTTATTATCAAAGCCAAATAGCCAGGGAGAGGAAACTTTTAACCATTTAATTGAAACATTGCTTGAAGGAAGAAGGTTTAAAGCAACTGGTGTTGCTGAAGGTGCTGTCAGACCCTTAAATACCGGAGCGGAGATCCTATCTGCCTATATTAGGCAGCGATGGTACTGGGATTATCAAGAAGGAAATTATGGAAACTGGCTAAATTCAGTCGTCGATTTATTTAATCTTATAGATGAGCCTAAACGCGTTTCCGGCCGAGTTTACTCAAGATGGGGGGCAACTGATGTCTCTAGTTTGAATAGATTTTATGTCATTCTGGCTATTAAAAAATCCCATATAGAATGGAAGATTGAACCGAACTGGATAAATTTATTGTTTTCGGATGCAGTAGAGCAACATCATAGGGAAAGTCTTATATCTGATTTAAAAAAATGGCTGAAGATTGCTAAAGAAGAACTTGGTAATACTTCAAATCTTAAATTAGAGAATGTTAATAATTTTATAGCTTCAGTGAACAGTGTGATAACGGAGATATCAAACCGTAACCAAAACGCAATAGATGGAGCAGAAATTGATGAAAATCGATTAATTGAGTTTGGTGTTTCCGCTTCAAAATCTGCTTTTCATAAAGAAACAGGCTGCACCTTATTGTCTCTTTTCCATAGCATAATTACAGAAGATGTGATGTTAGAAGGGCATGAAATCAAAATAAACATCGCTGGTTACGATAAAAGCGATATATCCAAAGATATAGAAGTTAATAGAGCTATCAATGAAGATGGTTGGCTAGATAATATTGTTAATCAAAGCGTTTCGAGTAACTTATTTGGTGCACTGTGTCGTATTAAGAATACCAAAACCTCTGAGTTTGATAGTAATGCAGACTTATTAAAACATGTTTCAGCAGATATTAATCTGATGAAAAAGGAAAACGACCCTCCCTTATTTTTCGTAAATTCATGGGGGGTTCTATATCTATTAAGCGATTTGTCATATGGTGATTCATCCTCAATAGATTTCAATGTTGATAGACGAAATGGGTTTGGAAATGACTATATTTGCCATATTGAAGGTATTCCCGCGTACCAGATGTCTTATATAGATAGAAACTTCTGTATTTTAATATCAGAAAGGTCTTTTGAATCTGTTAGCTTTACAAGATTTGACGAACAGCGTTACGTAAATGTTCAAGACGAAGATTATGATTCGGAAACGCTAAAACTAACGTTGGTATTATCGTATTTTATGAAACTGGATTTCGTTGATGCTCCATCATATCGATATATATCGAAGGATGAAACTAATGATTAGCGACTGAGCTAGTACAACTGAATCGAGCGGATTACCACTATATCCGCTTTTGGCCGACTCCTGTCATTCGTGAGAATAATTCCCGAGTATTTTAGTCAGTTGACCGGAACCTACCCAAAGCCGTCATATGTAAATTCTGAAATCATGGTTATAAGTTTGTTTTTGTTTCAATCGAGACTGACCCCATCGATCGATCGAGACTGACCCCATCGATCGTACATCGATCTGTATCGACAGCCCTAAAGAACAGGTTTATACTTCCGTTATTATTAGATATTTTATAAACCCTTGGGAATGTATATGCCATGTTTGCAACACGCCTAAAACAAGCACGCAAAGCCGCTGGCCTATCTATGATGGCACTTGGTGAGAAAGTCGGCGTTTCTGCCAATCAAATTAAAAAATATGAGCATGGCGAGAATATGCCATCTTCTGGCAACCTGCTAAAACTGGCGCGTGCCCTGGAGGTTCGTTCAGAATATTTCTTTCGCCCGGTCAAGGTTGCACTTGAAAGCGTGGAGTATCGTAAACATGCTGATACCCCAAAAAAACTGTTGGAACAAATCAATGGTGATGTGCTGGAACAGGCCGAGCGGTGGATTGAATTAATCAATTTGTACCCTGATTCAGTAAAGCCTGTTCCATCATTTAGCCTGCCTGATAGCCTGCCCGACAGCATCAAAACACCTGAAGATATTGAAGCGATTGCAAAGATGATGCGCAATGAATGGGAGCTAGGCCAGAATCTTATACCGGACATGATTGATACCTTGGAATCTAAAGGGATCATGATTATCAGTACAGCCAAGGGGGAAGACGCAATAGCCGGATTGGAAAACAAAAAGTTCGATGGCTTGGCTGGTGTTGCCAACGGAATACCACTTATAGTGATTTCTTCACATCATCCAGGCGACCGTCAACGATTTACGCTCGCCCATGAATTGGGGCACCTGGTATTGCATGGCCGATTAGTTGGCATGGATGAGGAAAAAGCCTGCAATCATTTTGCTGGGGCTTTCCTGTTGCCACAACAAGCTATTATCCAACACCTTGGCGCTAAACGTCATGCATTGGAAACTCGTGAGTTATACATGTTAAAGCATGAGTTCGGTATCAGCATGTTGGCAACGCTCTACCGTTCAGGGCAGTGTGAAATTATCAGTGAAAACCGCCAGAAAAATTACTACATGCAATTTAATAAGCATCGATGGCGGACAAAAGAACCCGGTGATCCATATCCCAAGGAAAAAACAATATTATATAAACAGCTTGTATATCGTGCGCTTGGTGAAAGTTACATAGGGGAGTCCAAAGCGGCTGAACTTTTAGGGATGCCACTATCCAGTTTTCATGAAGAACGGAAGCTGGGGGAAGCAAGTGCAGCTATTAATTAGTGATGCAAATATACTAATTGATATGAAAGAAGGGCAATTGATAAAGGTCTTGTTTCAATTGCCTTACCAGTTTCTTACGCCCGATATTTTGTTTTATGAGGAGTTAGAGGGGCAGCATGACTATCTATTAAAAGCAGGGCTTCAGTTATCCGAGCTGAGTGGTGAAACAATGCAGTACGCTCAGCAGGTAATTGAAAGGCATTCAAAACCGAGTCGACATGATTGTTTTGCAATTGCTCTAGCACATCAAGAAAAATGCACTTTGTTAACTGGTGACAAAGATTTGAAGAAAGCCGCAAGTATTGAAGGTATAGATGTTAAAGGAACAATCTGGATTGTAAGCCAAATGGCAAGGAAACGCTTGATTACGGTTGAGCAAGCCAGGCTAGCTTATCAAAAAATGAGAGAAACAGGCAGGCGACTGCCTTGGGATATTGCTGAGAAAGAATTAACTGAAATACAAAATGGTCAAAATTAATGATGCTATAAAGTGTAATAGTTCGGATTTTTGCTGATTTTTTCGTATGGCTTCAATACAATTCAACAGTCTGGACCCAAAGCCGTCATTTGTAAATTCTGAAATCATGGTTATAAGTTTGTTTTTGTTTCAATCGAGACTGACCCCATCGATTTCTTAACTAAGTTTTGCGTCGGATAGGCCACTGAATGCGGCGTTATCATAACTAGCTGTATAAAAAAGGAAACAAAATGATTTCATTGGCTATGTTTAACAACAAAGGTGGAGTTGGCAAGACAACATTGACTTGTAATCTTGCTGCCTATTTTGCAACAGAGTTTCGAAAAAGAATATTAGTTGTTGATTGTGATCCGCAGTGTAATGCCAGTCAACTTATTATGGGTGAAGAGTTTGCCACTGAATTTTATTGGAATAATGAATTTGATCCACCTATTACTTCAATTCGAGATATTTTGCAGCCAATTGAAGACGGAGATTCGCAAATATCTAATGATATTAGGCCAATTCTTAGCTCAAAAAACAGATTTAACGTTGACCTTATTCCAGGACATCCAGGGTTTTCTATCGTTGAAGATAGACTTGGTGCTGCGTGGCATGAGTTATTAGGAGGTGATATTGGCGGAATAAGGAAAAATAATTGGAATACAGACTTCTGCAAAAAACTAGAAGAAAAATATGACTTGATATTCTTTGATCTTGGCCCGAGTCTTGGTTCTATAAATAGAAGTGTTCTTATTGGGTGTGATTATTTTTTAACTCCGATGGGTACAGACATATTCAGCATTTTAGGTGTTAAAAATATTGCAAACTGGATCACAAGATGGGCTGAGCTTTATGAGAATAGCATAACATTGTCGGAGCAACGTAATCCCGGAAGATTGAGCAATTACTATATAAAGGAAAGGCCTAAAATAACAAATGGTTACATTGGGTACACTATGCAACAATATATTACAAAAGCCAAAAAGGGAGTAAGGCGCCCGACATCAGCATACGAGAAGATAATTACTTCTGTTCCAGAGGTCATAAACAGTTCACTGGGATCTTTTTTTGCTGCTGGTGTCGATATCAACAACGCAAAACTTGGCGATGTACCTCATCTTTTCAGTCTTATTCCTCTTGCGCAATCTGTTTCTTCTCCAATACTAAGTTTAAAAAATGCTGATGGTTTAGTCGGTGCACAGTTCCAACAAAGAGAAAACTACAATACTCTGATATCGTCAATATCAACTCGGATTTTTGGAAATCTCGGAGAGGCCATATAAAATGGATTGGCCTATAGCTTTAATAGCAGAACTTGCAGCTAGAAGGTGTATTGTGTTTTTAGGAGCTGGCGCTTCAGCCTCTTGTCTATCACAAAATGGAAAAAAACCACCTGGATGGAGTCTATTTTTAGAAGAATTAAAAGCACAAATGCCCATCGGTGCTAATACCGTTGAAATAGAAGATTTTATTTCTAAAGAAAAATACCTTGATGCTGCTGAAATAATTTTGAACAAAATATCACCTGCTGATTTCACTCGAATTATTAGGGAAATGTTACTTACTCCAAGGTTTCAACACTCTTCTATACATGAATCAATATTAAAAATTGATCCTAAAATTGTGGTTACCACAAATTATGATGATATATACGACAATTATTGTCGAACAGGAATGGCACATGAAGGTTACAATATCTGTAAATACTATGATAAACATCTTGTTGCGGATTTAAGATCTCCGATCCGGCTTGTGGTTAAAGCTCACGGATGTGTTACGGATCCATCACAGATTGTACTATCACGTTCCCAATATTTTAAAGAGCGCCAAACTAATATTGCGTTTTATTCGGTTCTTGATGCTTTGTTCTTAACTCACACACTACTTTTTATTGGGTACAGTATTTCAGACCCAGATATACAATTAGTATTGGAAAATGCCTCAATTACAGCACCCAGTCCTCATCCACACTATGCTTTTATCCAAGATAATATTTCAGATGACATTGAAAAGGCATTGACTAAATCTTATAACATTCAATATTTAAAGTACCCAACTGGAAATTATGAGTATGCAAATAATTCAATTATTGATTTAGCTGAAAGAGTGGAGCAATTTCGTATTTCTAATCCAATTTAAACGATAATAATCATATGCCCAAGATGGCAAGATGCACGTCTAATATTTTGTGTCAGAGTAATAAATTCATGATAGTCGGGTCCATCTGCATAAAGGTACCAAATTTGTCTGAATTTCGTGGCCGCTTTTCGACCTTTGTAGGATTAGACCCAGGTATCAGTAATATTTCTATTAGGAGCCCTGTGGAATGACCCTCGAAAATGACAGTTTTACGAATTGTAGTTACGCTAAGTTAATGATTTATATCAACATTTCGTTTGATTAAACTTACCCACAAAATAATAACTATATGAATATTACTTGAATGCTCTATGCAAGGCATTGCTTTGACCCTATAATTCCGGGCCTGCTGTGACATCAATTTTAAGCAGTAACTTTTTGGAGATATACGTTAATGAAAAGCAAAGCCATTTTCTACCATGCAGGATGTCCTGTATGCGTTCAAGCAGAACAAAATGTTGCCAACGCGCTTGATCCAGAGAAATATGAAGTTGAATCTGTTCATCTTGGTACTGACAAATCACGTTTGACTGAAGCTGAATCCGCTGGTGTTAAATCTGTTCCTGCCTTGGTTATGGATGGAACACCATTCCATATCAATTTTGGTGCGGGCATCGAAGCTTTGAAATAAGCTTTTTGTTACAGGGTAGTGTGCCGAATATCATTTGTGCACACTACAGGCTAAACGGCTTTATATCCATAAAGCATTATTAATTAATCAGTTGAGAGCAAATTTTCTATTGCTAATAATCTTTGTTATGTTAAATAGTGTGAAAAATATCACTAAATATCAACTTGTTATATAGTGCTTCAATCTGTTTATTAAAAATATTTTTGCTGTAATTACCCAATTTTTACCCCACAAAACTCCTTAACCAATGGATAAAAGTTAACCGGTTTTATCACATCAATTTCTCAATCATAATTCGAAAATTATCTATACGTAAATTCCCAAATAACTTAAATGTGTCCCGGTTTATAAGGTTGGATATGAATTTCATCAGCCCGCTGTCTCATCATGTGCGCGTCATACCACGCCTGCATACGCAACATGGTATCCATGTCCATATTAAATGCCTTTTCAAGCCGCAAAGCCATTTCCGGGGAAAGTGCTGCTTTCTCATTGAGAAAATCTGATAGCGTGGCATCACGTACACCAAGTATCTTAGCGGCGGCCTTGATAGTCAAACCAAGTTCATTAATCACCTCTTCACGGATAAAATTACCGGGATGAGCTGGCTTCATATCAACTTTTATCTTGTCTTTTTTCATCAATGATAATCCTCCAAATTCAAATGGGCGATAGCACCATCTTCTAGCTTAAATGTAATACGCCAGTTGCCAGAAACGCTAATACTCCATGTTCCATATCGATCACCTGTAAGCTGGTGAATACGCCAACCGGGTGGCCCAAGAATATTTCTAACATCAGGGGCAAGTACAAGTGCGGTTAAAATTCGGCGTATTCTGGCAACAAGATCACTCCGTAATTCACGGGAGTCATCATCTTCAATAAGACGTTTCAAACCGCGGTGTTCTATTGAACTGATATCCATAAATCAACATACGGTATTACCGTATGATTGTCAAATGTTTACGTTTATCCTCAGAATGACAATCTTGGAAAGCATAAATACCCCCCGCTTTTTTTATGCTCCCCAAACTAGACAGCAAAAACAAAAATATAAAAATTAAACTGATAAATCTGAGAATTGTTTTCTAAAAAAAAAGGGCAAAATTTCAACGCTTTTTGACAGCCAGATGCATGCACAGCACACTATCCAACATTGAGTTTTACGCCAAAGTAGAAGATTTTCAAGACCAGCATCAAGATATTGTGATCATGTTACTGTGTGGTAATGTGGACATACGATAATATTAATATGTGATGTTGGGTGTTGTTCTCGATATTTGTACTCCACTTCAATTGACCGCCGTCAACTATAAGATTCAACCTATTTAACTTTTATCTTAATCCTAATAGAGTTCGGATCATTGAGTAACACAAATTAACTCATTCCAGCTTGTGGTGTAGCTGGGACTTTTATTTCCCTGCTTCATCTTCCAAGGCTGCCGGAATCCCTCGGATGCCAATTTGAGCGTGTTTCTGCCCATACGGGCATTGATTTGATCGATCACCTGCATCAGGTTATCCGATTTTGTATCGACTAATTCCAAGCTAAAGAGATCGGATTGCCGGTTATGCGTAGATACCAGGTTTGATAACATCACGCCAGCTTTCTGATATTTATAGCCATGTCGATAAATTTTCCGTAGCCCCCACAGAGCAAAATTGGTCAGCAGTACTGTATCGTTGGTCTGCGTCGAGAGCGGAATCGTTAGGCTATTCGCATAATACGGATCTTTCACATTGAATGGACTGGTGCGGATTGTGACTAAGACTGCTCCAGCATATGAACGCTGTCGTCGCAATTTTTCTGCTGCACGGCTGATATAAAGAGAAACCGATTCTTCCAAACTCGCCAAATCTGAAACAGGGATTCCGAAGGAGCGTGAACTGACGATCTGTTTTTTTGGTAGATTGATTTCTTCCAGCTCTATACAGGACGTGCCATTGATTTCACGAACAATCTTTTCCATGACAACTGAAAAACAAGAACGCATTCTCGATGGAGAAGCTTGCTTGAGATCCAGCACAGTTTTGATGCCCATTTCGTGGAGTCTAGGAGCAAGCCGCCTACCGATGCCCCATACTTCACTGACTTCGACTTTTCTGAACCAATCATCCTGCTTCTGAGGTGACATGGTATTCAGATCAACGACACCATTTAATTCAGGGTTCTTTTTAGCAATATGGTTGGCCAATTTTGCCAATGTCTTGGTTGACCCAATCCCAACACAAACAGGCAATCCAGTGCATTGCTTTATTCGTTGACGAATACGCTGACCATAGCAAATCAGGTTTTGTGCCTTAAATCCGGTGAGGTCAAGAAAACATTCATCAATGGAATACACTTCTTGATTCGGGCTGAACGTTGCTAATATGCTCATGACACGGTTGCTCATGTCAGCATACAAAGCATAGTTAGATGAATAAGCCACAATCCCATGTTTCTTTGCCAAGTCTTTTAACTGAAACCAGGGCTGCCCCATTTTGACACCCAATACTTTGACTTCGTTGCTTCTGGCAACCGCACAGCCGTCATTGTTAGATAACACCACAACCGGTTTGCCTTCCAGTTTGGGATTGAATACACGCTCACAGCTTACATAGAAGCTATTCACATCAATCAGTGCGATAGAACGGTCAGGCATACCAATGCCGCGTGATAATTTCAAGATTCTTTCTGCCATACATAAACCGGCAGTAAACAACTCACTTGAAACGCCGAAATGATCCTGTCACTACACCAAAAATCTCAAACTGTGTATCTGGACGAATGTAAATGGGTCTGTAAGTACCTGATGAATTGGCTGGCATAAGCCTTGGCATTTTGTTTGCTCCATAATCAAGGATTTTGATTGTGAATTCTCGATCAACCACTGCAAGCACAATGTCACCGATGCCTGGTGTTTTGGATCTATCTACCACAACTTTGTCATCTGGTAACAAACCCATATCAATCATAGATTCTCCCTTAATAGTAACGAAGAAGGTTGAAGCGGCGTGATCAATTAGAAATTCGCTGATATCAAGACGTTTCTCGACATGATCATCTGCTGGGCTTGGGAAACCTGCGGCAACTTTGGTAGAAAAAAGCGGCAGAAGTGTTGGTTGATCGCTAATCGCAGGAATCAAAAACTCATCAACATTGGCTGCTTCATGACTGAAATTTTCTTTTTTGCATTGGTATGCGTCAAGAAAATTTATGACGGTATCTTTCTGACTTTTCGGTATGCGTATTGTGGTTGTCAGTTCGCCATATTTCCCTTGTCCGCGCGGCCTTCCTGCGTTTTCTCTTTTTCCGCCCCAATTTGACATTTTGAGTTACTCCATTATGAAATGTGTGACAGCATTCAAACATACCAACTATAGTGATGTCAAATGAATAAATAATGTTCTAAAACTGGGGTACTAGGGACATCCCCGCCAGAAATTACAAAACATCTGTAAGTTGTTGATTTTTGTTCGTTCAAATCTGATATTCTCATTTTTTGCACAAAAGTAAGGTATCCACGAAATCCTTGCCCCTCGTGGGCTGCAGACAGAAGTGAAAATTGCGGCGGGGATGTCCCTAGTACCCCATTTTAGTCCGATTTCCAGTCCGGATTTTTGGGAACTGCCAAGCCCATCGAATCGACCATTCGTTCATCCGTGAAGTGAGTTTGCATTTGTGTTCTTTGAATGGTCTATTCGCTTCAGCCAATAGCGCGCCTGTTGCTTAATATTTTTCATCTTCAGCAACGGCTCCAACATTTGTCGAGCTAGAACCTCATCTTTAGTTTTTAACGCGGCAATTCCCAGCCATAAACGTGCTTGATGCGGCTGTTTCAGCCCACCTTTACGTAAGCTTTCCTGAAAATTTGTCTTCGCTGAAGCCCAATCATTACGCCGCATAGACAAGCGCCCCAGTACCAAAAAATCCTCTCCATGAGATGCTAAATTTGCTGCTTCTGCGAGCACGCGTTTTGCTTTGTTATTCTCACGCGCTAATTGCCAGCAGTTGTACAATAATTTCAGGTTCTTATAATTACGGGGAATCCGCTGGCTTGCTAGTTCTGTTTCAAGCAATTTGGCAGCCTTGGTGGGTAAACCTTGTTGAACGTTCAGACTAATTAGTTGCACGATATCACTTTGACGTACCTCAGTAAGATAATACGCCAGCATCATGGTCGCCAGTGCCTGATTCAGGCGATTTTGTTGAACATAAAGACCACTGAGATAAAGCCACCATTCACGTTTTTTTGGCGTTTTGGCAATCATTTTTTTGACCAAAGGTTCAGCTTTGGTATAACTCTTTTGATCGAGATAGAGTGATAACAGCAACTGGACAATATCGTTCGAAGATTTATTTTGTAAAACGGCTGCTTTTTCAAGATACAGAATGGCTTTTTCATTCATATTGGCACGGTATGCCGCGTACCCCGCCATATAATAGATTTGCCCGTCAGGATCAGATTTATTTTGCAGCCATTGCGCGAGATGTGCAGCGCTTTGCTTGTAGTTTTGCAACTGAAATGCAGCTTGTCCAGCCAGTAATTGAAGTCCGAGTACCGCATCGTCATCCAATAGTCCAGAATTAAGGGCTTCATTAGCGGCCAATAATACAGATTTTAAATCGCCTGTTCCACTGTAGGCATATGCCAAATACTGCTGGACCACAGCGTTGTCAAACAGATTGTCCTTATTAACTATATGCTGTAACTCGCTAAGTCCTTGCAGTGCCCGCTGGGCTTTTCCTTGGGCTAATAAAGCATCTGCTTGCTTTAATGCTTGAAAAGTTTCCTCGCTGACAACTTTTTGCTCAGACCACGCTGAATCAATGCCAATAAAAAACAGGAACACTGCGAAAGTAGCGCCATGTAACCATTTAATTGATGTTGATGTATTCACTGATTTAAACTGAATCCAAAAGATTGCCGCACACGAACTTCGGCTGGATTACCCTGATCATCATGATGCGGTTGAAAA
>JAJFJK010000116.1 GCA_021774075.1 Nitrosomonas sp.
CCCGCTAAGAACATGCGGGAATGACGGATTAAGTGAGTTGCTTATGTAGCACATAGTCGTCCAAAAGTTATTAATATTTCCAATGGCATAGCCCTGTAATAATCAGCGAGTTTTGTTAAAATATTTATGATCGCGTACTTAATTGAACGCGCTTGCTTCTTGCGTCACAAAATAACAGTGTTTAAAGTCGCAGTGCGTTCAGATCAATTTAATTCCCAGCAATTGGATATTCCGCACTAATGCTGTGACAATCCACTGGAAAGCAGCTTGGCTGTGATGTCAACGATTGGAATGACGCGTTCATACGCCATACGTATGGGCCCGATAACGCCGACGGTGCCGACAATTTCGCCTTCCATCTCATAGGGTGCGGTGACCACGCTGAATTCTTCTAATGAGGCAATATCTGATTCGCCGCCAATAAACAGTTTAACGCCTTGTGCCTGACGGCTCAGTTCAAGTAATTGTAATAGATTGGTTTTGCGCTCAAAAAGTGCAAACAATTTCTTTAGACTGGACAAGTTGTCCGACACATCGTGAATATTAAGTAATTTGCGTTCGCCAGCCAGCACGACGGTTTCGCTGTTTTCATTAATCGCAGCACCGCCTGCTTCAATCGCCGCACTCATGAGGATGGTCATGTCATTTGTGAGCTGTTTTAGTTCCGTGTTGAGGCGACCGCGGATTTCATCGAGCGTGCAACCGGCATAATGCTGATTGATGAAATTGCCAGCTTCAATGAGGTCAGTTTGACTGTAACTTGTTTCCGTGAAGATGATGCGGTTCTGTACATCGCCTTCCGGTGTGACAATAATCAGCAAAATGCGTTTCTCAGATAATGCCATGAATTCGATGTAACGAAATACCGCACCGGTGCGTTTCGGTGTCACGACGATACCAGCAAAATGGGTCAGTTCAGACAGCATATTTGATGCGACATTAATCAAGCGGGATGGATTGTCCGGGTGTAACTGGTCTTCCAAGTGATGTAATTCGACGGCATCCAGCGTTTCGACCACGAGTAGCTTGTCGACAAAGAGGCGGTAGCCTTGCGGTGTGGGTATTCGCCCTGCAGAAGTATGCGGACTGGTGATTAAACCCATATCTTCAAGATCCGACATTACATTACGGATGGTCGCCGGACTTAAATCTAATCCCGAAAACTTGGAAAGGGATCGGGAACCAACCGGTTGTCCTTCGTGGATATAACGTTCAACCAGCGTTTTTAATAATATTTGAGCACGTTCATTCAACATAGATCAATTTTACACCAATCATGGGCAGTCAATGTCAGGATGTAAGCAATGAAAGGGTGGTAACTATGCTACACTTTCCAGGTGTTTGGGCCATATCTTTACGTGTCTCGCGTGTTGTTTGTCGTAATTCACCGATGATAAATGAAAACCATTTTGTGCTTTAATCATGTATTCACAGTAAGCTATATTGGTACACAGATGCTACTTTCAAGATGAGGTTTCAAATTTAGGGCATTTCTAATAATCCAGATTTCATCCGAACTGCTGTGTTACATAAAAAATTTATTGCTGTCTTATCAAACATATGCTGCGCTACAAAATTTTTTCTGCGCTTTGCATTTGGGCAAACTCTGAATTTTTAGAAGCGTCCTTTAGCGGTAATGCTTGGTTATATCAATTGGTTTGACGACGTACTGGCAACACTTTTTAGTTACAATTTATTCATTATTTTTGTATGATCCGCAAATGAGTTTCCCATTTAAAACGATCGCATTAATCGGTAAACATAAGAACCCGCAAATTGTTGAGCCCATACTCAATCTTGCTGAGTATCTGGCCGGGCATGGTTTTGAAATATTAGTGGATCATCTGACAGCAGCCCATTTTCCCAACAATTTATACCGGGCTTTAACGTTGGAAGAAATCGGTCAGCAGGCAGATCTGGCCGTCGTGATGGGTGGCGACGGTACCATGCTAAACATTGCGCGTATGCTTGCCGCTTATGATGTGCCATTAATCGGTATTAATCAGGGTCGGCTGGGTTTTTTGACTGATTTGTCAACGGATACCATGCTTGAAACCCTGAATGAAATGCTTGAAGGCCAGTACACGACAGAGCGCCGAATGTTGCTGCAGGCAGAAGTCCAGCGTGATGGGAAAAAGATCTATAGCGCCTTGGCTTTTAATGATGTCGTGCTGTATCGCGGTATGAGCAGCGGCATGATTGAATTCGAAGTCACAATCAACAAGGAATTTGTCAATAGATTACGTGCCGACGGTATCGTTATTGCAACACCAACGGGTTCAACGGCCTACGCACTCTCATCAGGTGGGCCGATTTTGCATCCCAGCCTTGATTTGATTGCACTGGTGCCTGTTTGTCCACATACCCTCAGTAACCGCCCCATTGTCATCGGTCCGGATGCCTGTATAGAAGTCCATTTATATAGCTCGACAGAAGTGCGTGTGCACTGTGATAGCCATTCTTATTTTGATTTGGTAGAGACGGATAAAATTCTTGTGCGACGTTATCCAAAAATGGTCAGGCTCTTGCATTCAGCCAATCACAGCTATTATCGTATGTTGCGAGAAAAGCTGGGTTGGAGCGAATTCCCTTAATTAATACCATCACCAATTCCAGATCATGCTAAGACATTTGAGCATCAAGGATTTTGTTATTGTTGATCAAATAGAACTTGAGTTTCTTCCTGGTTTTACGGTGTTAACCGGCGAAACGGGTGCCGGAAAATCAATTTTAATTGATGCGCTTTCAATGGCTTTGGGTGAGCGTGGTGATAGCAATCAAATAAGACAGGGTTGTGAGCGAGCCGAAATCAGCGTGACATTTGATATCAGTTCACTGCCTGATTTGCTTGACTGGTTAAATGCACATGATTTGCAAGGTGACCCGGATGTCTGTCTGATGCGACGGGTCATTGATACCAGTGGACGTTCACGCGCTTTTATTAATGGCCATATCGTGACCTTGCAGCAACTGCGTGCAGCCAGTGAATATTTGGTTGTGATTCATAGCCAGCATGCGCATCAATCCCTGTTGCAAAAAGATGCACAACGCGATTTGCTGGATGCTTTTGCTGGTTGCAGAGAGTTGGCGCAAGCGGTCAAAAGCGCCTATCAGGATTGGCAGGAAATTCATCAGCAACGTATTGTATGGGCGCAACGCATGGCTGAATCACTTGAAAAACGTGAGCAGTTGGAATGGCAGGCGCAAGAATTATCCGAATTGAATTTATCCGCTGGCGAATGGCAAACGCTGCAAGCAGATCATAGTCGGCTGTCTCATGCCGCTGCTTTGGTGAAAGCGGCTGAAATGGGTATCGATACATTATACGAGAGCGAAACAGCGGTTATTTCCCAAATGAGTGTTGTGACCAGCCAGTTACAGAGTTTGTTGGATTACGATGAGCAGCTCAAAACAAGCATTGATTTATTGGAATCAGCGCAAATTCAATTACAGGAAGGCATTTACGAGCTCAAACACTATCGGCAACAGCTTGATCAGGACCCACAGCAACTTCAGGAAGTTGAGCAAAGACTATCATCAGTACATGCCGCTGCCAGGAAATATCATGTGACACCGGAAGCATTGGTCGATTTACAGCAATCCGTGACACATCAACTGGCAGCATTGCAGGCCGGAGGCGATGACAGCAAAATGCAAGAAAAGGAAGATGCTGCCAAGCAGAAATATTATAAACTGGCGAAACAACTGAGTACCGCACGCCAAAAAGCAGGCAAATCTTTGGCGCAGCAAGTGAGTGAAGCAATGCAGACCATCGCCATGGTCGGTGGACAATTTTCTGTTGCCTTGACTGCATTGGAACAAGGTAATGCAACAGGTTTGGAACAAATAGAATTTCAGGTTTCCGCGCATAAAGGCCTGCCACTCAGGCCATTAGTAAAAGTGGCGTCAGGTGGCGAACTTTCACGCATAAGCCTGGCAATACAAGTGATCACCAGCAAAGTGAGCAGTGTGCCAACCTTAATATTTGACGAAGTGGATGTGGGTATCGGTGGGCGTGTGGCTGAGATTGTCGGTCAATTACTCAAGCAATTAGGCCGCGAGCGGCAAGTCCTGTGTATTACACATTTGCCGCAAGTTGCTGCAACGGGAGACCAGCAATGGCAAGTGAGCAAAACAACTAATATAATAGACAGTAAACAGGTGCTGAGTCAAATATCAGTGCTGACAAAGAAGAACCGCGTGGAAGAAATCGCACGTATGTTAGGGGGCGTGAAAATCACCGAAGCAACCCGTAAACATGCCGCAGAAATGTTACAGAACAAGACATGATCATCCGTTTGACTCAGGCTTATTGGATGATTGCGACTTTTCCAATAAACAATGCACCAACAAGAGTGGAAAGGTTTTGTAAGGCTGCTGATAATAATCTGAGCCAAAGTGGCCGTCACCTGTTTTTATAATCAGCGTTCCACCTAAATGCTGGCGCATAAACTCCCCTTGTTTGTCATCACAGTCCCAAGGATCATCATCGGCGTGAATAAACGTGAAGGCCCGGCAATTGTTTTTAATCTGCTTAATATTGAACGCATCAGGCACGGTGGGATTGTTTTCCATATCAGCTGAAGGCTTGATAAATCCGGCCACAGAGACGATATGATCGGCGGAAAAATCATTACGCGAAAGCAATCTTAATATGAGTGACCCGCCCGCAGAATGCCCTATCATCAGATCATAATGACGCTGCGATGATTTCGCTACAACATCGTTAACCCATAAATCCAGATCATCAAAACGCTCGCAATCAGGCAGGGATGGTGTCCATACCTCAAATCCTTCTGCTTGTAATGAAGCTTTTAGCCAGGGGATCCAGAAACTCTGTTCTGAACCGCCAAGGCCATGAAATATTGCCGCTGATTTTTTCATAAGAATATAAGGGCGCCTCTAAAAATTCAGAGTTCGCCAAATGCAAGACGCGGAAAAAATTTTGCAGCGCAGCATATGTTTGATATGACAGCAATAAATTTTTTTCTCAACGTAGCAGTTGGGAAGAAATCTGGATTTTTAGAAGTGCCCATAATTTTATTGCTAATCGCTTTATAGTTCTAATACAACAGTTACCCGATCATTTAGATGCTTCTTTTTTAGGTAACCAATAGCATCAGGGTTTTTCTCTACAATTTCAAGTATTTCCAAATGATCAGAAACCACTCTGGGTGGCGATGCGCGTCCGGTAAATCTTAATCTGGCCCAATATGCATTTATAGCAGCAATCGGCCTTTGAGTCATTCGAAAATAGAATTCAGCGCGTACAGAGGAATTATTGGGTTGATCGTAACGCTTCAATTGTTGCCCATTTGGAAAATGTGATGTTCGCCCCATATAAAGATCCACAACCTGACGCCGTGTTAATTCCTTAATACTGTTAGAGGGATGAACAACCACAACAATATCGGCAACAACTGTGACAGGAATCAGCAATAAAACAATGATTATAATAATTTGGTATCGCATTGCTAAAATACGAAGTTCAAATTAAGGCTGAAAATATTCAGCGTAATATTATGGTCAAGCGGTTCCCTCAGTATCAGTAAACCGCCTCCATTTTTCCTCACCCAGGTATGATCCCATTGCGCTTTTAATGCCATCTGAGGATGCAAATCCCAGCGCATGCCAAGTGAAAATGTATTCTGGTCAACGTGAATCGCATTCATGGAATTCTGCGTAACCACTTGTAATTGATGCAACGTTGGATCAGACAATTGCGGCGTGACTCTAGTTGGCTTATCTAGCGATATAGCGTAAGCACCAATACTGTAGAACGTTACAGGACCCACACGTCGGCCAACACTTAAATAACCGTTTGTCAGTGCAACACTTGGCCATTTGGAGTCTGTTAGTGCAAATTCCGATTGAATCAACCATGAATTTTTATCATAAGACATACCAATTGAGTAATAATAGGCCCAGTCTCCTTCACCGGATATCAGCTCAGGGAGCCCGGCAGCTTGTGGCCATACAGATTGCGGCACTTGATCAAGTGCGTTGAGTAGTCGATCTAATTGCGTGCTACGCGTGGAGGCAACTTCGGTTGCTGCAAATGTAATGCGGGTTTTCCAGTGGTCTGTTTCGAAAGAAGCGTTGGCGCCAATTAAAGGCCGCATTCTTAAACCGAAATCACCTCGGCTAACACGAATATCAGAACCTGTTTGACCACCATATAGTTTGAATTCTAAATGTCCCTGCTCAATACTTTTCGAGTATATAAAATCCATGCCATCGTAATGGCTTAAAGAAACAGGTGTATAAAATTCAACAACGGGATGCGCCCAAAGATAGGCATAACCGATATTGCGATATTCTGAAAGCATGAACAAATCAATGCCCATTCGCCCGGCTCGAATGACTGTATTCGGTGCGTGTTGATAACGTAAGAATGCCCAATCAACAATATTGTTAAAATCTTGCTTTGTTCTTCTCTCGGCGACAACTTGAACAGTGGCACTTAATTTTGATGTTATTTCTGCGTCTAATTGCAGCCCAAAAACTGAATCAGGAAACATGGAGAAACTGCCAAATTGTGCGGCATGCGTTAATTCTTTGCGATAACCATAATTTTCTTTGCCAGCAGAGGTGACACCTAATGTTCCAAAGCCACTGACACGCAGTCGATCATTGCCAAGATCTGATGCGCCGGCATTTTGACCAAAGAAAAGTGATATTGGACAAGCTAGAAATAAAAGAATAAATAATCGCATTGGCGAAAAAATAACACGGTTTGTATCGGGTTATAATTCAAAGAAGCGTGCCAAAATCTATATTGATCAAAGTAATGATGGGTTTATACACCTGTTACTTGAATTTAGGAATTAACAAATTATTTATGTGGTTACAAAAGCAAATTAATCTTAAATCTCGCACATGTGGTTTTTATTTGGTTACCGATGAAATCGTACAACAGTTGCCAGAATTAAAAAAATTCAAGATCGGCGTTGCACATATTTTTATGCAACACACTTCAGCATCATTAACACTGAACGAAAATGCAGACCCGACTGTGCGCCAGGATTTTGAAGATTATTTCAGGGTGCTTCTAAAAATTCAGAGTTCGCCCAAATGCAAGGCGCAGAAAAAATTTTGCAGCGCAGCATATGTTTTATATGACAGCAATAAATTTTTTCTGTAACACAGCAGTTGGGATGAAATCTGGTTTTTTAGAAGTGCCCTTCAATCAGATTGCACCGGAGAATGTACCTTTTTACAGACATGTCGACGAAGGCAGCGACGATCTTCCTGCACATTTCAAGTCCAGTCTTTTAGGTAATAGCTTGACGATTCCGGTTACTAACGGCCAATTGAATTTAGGCACCTGGCAGGGAATTTATCTTGGCGAACACCGAAACCGGGGAGGATGTCGTAGAATTGTTATTACGGTGAATGGCGAATGATAGTGCGATTTGGCCAAAATAAGGCGTCAATACTTAGAACTACATGGGATCAACTGGATGACTCGGATTCTCTTGGAGAAATGATTCAGGTTAGCGAATAAGGTGATCCAATCCCACCATCTCGACAATCATGCGTCTGTAATGTTCAGATTTACGGGTTTGTAATTTTTCCAGTGGATTGAGATTATCGGTCAGGAGTACGCCCTGGGATTGATTGATATCCAGGCGTCGTTCATTTAACCAGTTGCTTTGTGCGTGTCCAATTGTTTCTGGCTCCAGACTGATCGCGTGATTAGTGGCGAGAAAAATAAAGTCATTAAAATCACTATCCGGTTCGGAGATGAATACTTGCTGATGTGCAAACACTTGAGCGAGTGTTTTTGCTACCGAAGCCAACGCAGCGTTATTGCCATTCTCATAGAAAGCAACAAAATTCAATGCGAGAATCCCTTGCTCGGAGAGCAGCGCATGTAATTGCTGCATCGTTTCAACCGTCAATAAATGAACAGGTTCTGAGCCGCCGGTGAAGACGTCCATGATAATTAAATCATAAGTTTCCTTGAGTTGACGGATTTCATAACGGGCATCGCCGATTATCGTTTTGCCGGTTGGTTTAAAATCAAAATAATCAGTTGCCGCTTTAGCAACCGCCGGGTCTATTTCCAGTGTGTCAGTTTCAATACCAAAGCGTTTCAGGGCCGTAGCCATATGACCGGCGCCCTGGCCGATCAGAAGTGCACGTTGCATATTGGGTGACAGCGTTGGTATTAAGCCGACAATTTCCTGATAGCTCAGGGCATTTTCACCATGACTGATGCTGGCCGCACCAATGGTCGACGCATCAACAGTCAGTAAGCGATAATTTTCAGCGGGGTTATCAATGACGCGCACCCAGCCGTATAGGCTTTCTTGTTCGAACTGGGTTTGATACCTGTCGTCATCAGCAAAATTGTTACCCGAATTGGCCACAAAAGGTAATAAAATGATGCCAACGACAGTTAAAACGACAACCGGGGGCAGGGCGATCTTAAGTCTCAGGCGGCTTCGCTCAAAATAGGCGACACCCAATGCCAGGATAAACAAAGCGATACCCAGACCCATAAAGATTTCACGCGAACCGATTTTGGGAAACAAGTAGAATCCCAGGAACAACGTGCCAATAACACTACCCACCGTGCTCACAGCATAAATGGAGCCCGCACTGGCACCAACACCCGCTAAGCTGGAAGTGGCTAATTTAACGGCGAATGGCCCAATCATACCCAGCATGAACAGGCTTGGTGTAAACAAAACCAGGGTGCTGACAAAAGTGCCCATACGCAAACCCAGCGGGTCAGTAGCCAGCAAGATAGGCCCGGTTATCCAAGGGATAACAAGTGTTAATAACCCAGCTACGGCAATGATCAGCGCCAGCCCTGTTTGTTTTGCCCGGTCAGCCCAATGTCCGCCGACAAAATAACCCAACGCTAAAGCAATTAATGTGACCGAGATAACAGAGGTCCAAACATACAAACTGGCCCCATAAAACGGTGCGATAAGGCGTGTTCCGAGCAGTTCTATCACCATGACTGCCGCGCCAGTTAAAAAGACCGTGCAGTATAGCCAAGCTTGGCCAAAGGTATTTGAAGGTGGTTGATTCATGTTGTTATTTTGATCGGGGTGTTGCTGGCAGGTAGTTGCTGGCAAATAGGCGAATTGTTGTAGGTGTTAACAAACTTCAAATAAGAAAACCTAAAAAACTAACTAAAATGACCAACCGCGCAATCCTATTTATTATGAAGATAGTATTCTAATGACAATCAACAGTTAAGAACATGTGACAAATTGTCGCACTAACCTTGAAAGACTGACTGTGGGTGGATTGTTTAACATCAATTTTACAGATGCGACATTATGTCACATTGCTTCTGTAGCTTTATTGCGTAATAGTAAAAAACAGTTCAGGGAGCAACAGATAGTTGATCAGTTCTTGATTACGGATCTCCCTCCACACTGATTGATTAACATGTGGCGTCTTGAACTAAAGCTGTTGTTTTTATAGTTTATTTCTCCTGGGTGTATTGGCTAACATGTAAAACGGGATTGAACAGATATTGAGATTGCCTCAATGAACTTCAATTAAGTAAAAAATACTGTTGCCAATACGCCCTTCTTTTTTATTTTCCCCATGGTTATTTAATTACTCCAATTTTGCGTGTGCGTCTGATATTAAGAGCGCTTCTAAAAATCCAGATTTCATTTCAACTGCTGTGTTACAGAAAAGATTTATTGCTGTCATATCAAACATATGCTGTACAGCAAAATTTTTTCTGCGCCTTACCTTTGGACGAATTCTGAATTTTTAGAAGCGGCCTTAAGTGCGACAAAATGCCGCATGTGACAATTTGCCACATTGATTTTTTATTGTTTAAAAGCGATTCTATAAAAAGTATTCAAGTACAAAACAAAAAGAATACGGCCAAATCGTTGTTTGTATTTATTAATAAAGAAAGAAAATAGGAGAGGATTGTGGATATTTCAAATTTAAAGAAGCATAAAAAGCTTACGCTCGGCATTACAGCAGCAGTTTTGCTGGTATTTTGCGGTCAACAAGCTATGGCGCATACGCGTTTAACGGTTTCATCGACCCCGGAAAGTTCATCGGCTCATGGCTCCACCCAAACAGCCGTCAATGTTCCGCATGTCTGTGGTGATAACCCGGTTATTGGCAATGTTTTCTTCGTGCCTGACACTACAGACGCCCTGGTGCAGACTTCAACGGATAATTTTGAAAATTTTGAGTCGCCTGAAGGTGCTGGCGCGTTAGATTATTTGGTTAATCCGGCTTTTGTACGCGTGATTAGATCAAATGATGTATTTGACACACAAGAACTTATTAAAGACCCGTTAGGTAATATAATCGGATTTTGGGCTGCTGGCGGAACGTTGCTTCCCAACTTTGTCGCGCAACTCCCGATAACAATCAGTTCAGTAGCCATTCAGCCTACATCTTGCGCGAATGAAGTTGTCTTAGTTCCGGCCATTGCTAATATTTGTAATGTGACAGGTGTAGATGGAATCGATGGCTCTGATTCTGATAATCCAAATGTGGATTTTTGGACGGCACCTGGTGTAGGTACCATTTATGATGCACCTGGTTGGAATTACCCAGCTACCTACACAATAACGCGTGACCTGGAAAACAATCCTTTGCCGGAAAGTTGTGGTGATGGACTATCTGCTCGCATTATCCCATCGGCAGCGCAAATCAATCGTGATATGCCGGTTAAAATCAATGGTGAGCAGGTCTGGCCGGTGCCTTAGATTTTGATTGCTAGAGTGGCCAACGCATTCATGGGTTGCGTTGGCCATTTCAGTTTAAAGAAAGCATTTTTTTGTTGATACATTTTAATTTGTAAAATTTAACTTCTGTTTTTGGTGCGACATTTTGCCACATTGTTTTCTAACAAAAATAGAAACATACTGATTAATAGATGTCTGGGGCAATAGGATGGGCAATCATCTTTAATTAGAAAAATGCCAGCACTAGTACTCCTTCAACTTGATATTTTGATAAAAAATTTGGCTATGTCGTAGTTAATTGTTGAATTTTACAGCCATCTGATTACAAATGATTTTTTGGCTACTAAAAAATAGCATAACTTAATGATTAATAAGATATCAATTAATTTTACAAATCATTTTCAACAACTAATTGCGACATA
>JAJFJK010000117.1 GCA_021774075.1 Nitrosomonas sp.
CAGATTCCGCTCCTTATACAATTCTCGATCATATTTTCGTTGTTTCTTGCGATTTCTCCGTGGTGGTATCACTGCTACAGCACCTGCTTTTTCAAGCGTCTCAATAAACTGATCACTGTCATACCCTTTGTCAGCCAAAACATAATCAACATCAAAGCCTTCAATTTGAGTTGTTGTTGACCTGCCTCACCGACCTCGGCCAAGCTAAAATGCCGCGCATAAAACTGACATTCATCCGGTTGCATCGCGTTTCCCTATTGGCGATATTCTTTCATTACAACGAAAATGCCTCTTTTACGGTATGGCTATGCTTGTGGTCATCGGTGCAGCGATCACAACGCACCCAAATCGCCTCACCATCACTGTAATGTTCTTTCTTCCAGATAGGGACGTGGACTTTGATGGTATTGATGATATATTCTGTCGCCTCAAAGGCTTCCTTGCGATGAATGGCCGCGCTCATTACCCACACGGCAATATCGCCAATCGCCAGATGGCCAGTGCGATGAACAGCTCGCGCTTCGAGGATATCAAACTGTTTGAGTGCCGCATTGATAATGGCATGACCTTCGTGCAGTGCCAGTTCTGGGTAGGCGACATATTCAAGGGATGCAACTTTTTTGTCATCGTTTACCGCCCTGACGCGGCCCTCAAACGTCACGATACCCCCGGCATGGGGATGCAATGATCCGATTAAGGTTTCTATAGGTTGATCAGTGAGTTGAAACAACATATCAACCACCAGCCACCGGCGGGATAAACACGACGCGATCTCCTTCCTTCAGCAGTGTGTCAGTCGGTTGGTAGCGGTCATTAATCGCTACCTGAATATCTGCTTCAGAAAACGGCCAGTGATATTTTGCTGTTAGCTTATGGAATAATGCTTGAGCTGTTACCACTTCCGTTATCAGCGTTTCCTCTGCATATCCCGTTACATCACGCAATGCAGCAAAATAGGTGATGTGTATGGTCGTCATCTCAGCGCCTCCATATATTCTTGTGGTGGAAAAACGTCAATAAAGCGGATTATGCACATACTATATGCCTGCATGAATATCTGATTTATCACCCGTTTTCTCCAGCAAGTGTATCCGTTCAATGACCATGGCATGGCTCATGGACTTACACATATCATAGATAGTGAGCGCAGCAATACTGACGCCTGTCAGTGCTTCCATCTCGACTCCGGTTTTGTTGGTACAAGTAACCCGGCAGCGAATGATCAACACGTCATCCTTTGGCTTGATCGTGATGGTAATGCCTTCTACCGGCAATGGGTGGCAGAATGGAATCAGCTCGTGCGTACGCTTAACCGCTTGTGTGCCGGCAATAATAGCCGTGTGAAAGACCGGTCCCTTAGGCGAGGCGATATCTTTACCTTCAATGGCCTTCAATACCTTTTGTGGCAGGCACAGAATCGCTTCCGCCATCGCTGTACGCAAGGTCACGGCTTTGTCGCTGACATCTACCATGCCGGGGCGGTTCTGTGCATCAATGTGAGATAATGTGCTGCCTATTTATCCTCCAATCTGATACATTGGTTGCGGTTGATGAGGAATGCGCCCGATCGGTTTCATCGCAATGATTGCCGCAAGTGCTGCTGGATAGTCTTCAGGTGCCAGTAATTTTAGATCAATGCCTTCTTCCATGAACAGGCAGGGACGAATCTGACCTTTCGGTGTCAGGCGTAGGCGTGAGCAACCGGCGCAGAACGGGTTGGATTCGGAGGTAATAAAGCCAATCTTTGCCCCATTGGAAACACGAAAATTGCGAGAAGTGCTATCCGGCTTATCGTTAAGCCTGTTGAGCTGTAAATCTGTCCTGAGCATCGCCATCATGTTAGAAGCAGGAAGAAAGCGTTCTTGAAACTGTGATTTCATCACGCCGACATTCATCACTTCCAGAAATCGTACCGGAATACGATGTGTGGCAGACCACTCAACAAAAGCTGACAGTTCATGGTCGTTCACACCCTTCATCATCACCGTATTGACCTTGACCGCAAATCCCAATGCCTTGGCAGTAAGAATTGCATCCATCACTGTGCTAAACGCATCACGGCGGGTAATCCGCAGGAAATTTTCTGCATTCAGGCTATCCAGGCTAATATTGAGATGCTGCAACTTGGTATGCTGCAATACCTGCAGATACGGAGCAAGCAACAACGCATTCGTAGTCAGTCCTAATTTTTTGACGGGTAGTGTCGAAAGTTCATGAACTATTTCTACAAAATCCCGACGCATTAGCGGCTCACCACCGGTTAGACGTATTTCCTCAATACCTAGTTCTACCAAGTTGCGCGTGATGCGCGCCATGTCCTTGACACTGGCCCAATCTTTCTGCGGCATGAACACTGGGTGCTCTGGCATGCAATAAAGGCAGCGCAAATTGCACGCATCAAGCAACGAGATGCGCAACTTGCGCATGCGTCGTCCATGTTTATCAATCATGTGATGACCTAAAGCAGACATGGTGCTCTCCAAGGAATAAACGCGTCGCGTTCGCCCGCATAAGGTAGTGGTGCGCCAGTTGCCACTATGATAACCATACCCGTATATTTCACCAGGCTACTAGATTTTCCATGAAACTCATTTGGCAACAGTTTTTCAAGAAAATGTTTGAGAGTATATTGCTTGCTGGTTGTTACCAACCCTCAACACCTCGCATGTCGGGCAACTCGTGAGCAATACCTTTATGACAATCAATACAGGTTTTTTCACCCGAAGCTAAGGATGTAGAATGTTGCTCTTCAGCTCGAGTATTTTGCAAAGTAAAATCCATATAATCAAAGTGATGACAATTACGACACTCCAGAGAATCGTTAGCTTTTAGCCTTACCCATTCATGCTCTGCTAAGCTTCGACGTTGCGCCTGGAATTTCTCTCGAGTATTAATCGTACCAAAAATTGTCCCCCATAATTCTCTAGATGCTTGCATTTTTCTGGCAAGTTTGTCGGTCCAGTTATGGGGCACATGACAATCAGGGCACGTCGCTCTAACACCGGAGCGATTGGAAAAATGAACCGTCGCTTTTAATTCTTCATAGGAATTATCTCTCATTTCATGGCAGGAAATACAAAATGTTTCCGTGTTGGTCAATTCCAAAGCGGTGTTAAAACCACCCCAAAAGATAACGCCAGCAATAAAGCCGCCAATCACTAAAAAGCCCAGGCTGTAATGTACACTTGGTCGACGTAATGTTCGCCAAAAATTAATCAGTATTTTTTTCCACACGTTAAGGCATCCTCATATCATTAACTCTTTCTTTCATTAAGGTATGCATATCTTTAAATGTATTTCCAACTAATGGCATGATGTCGGCTTGTGGAACATGGCATTGGTTACAGAAGTAACGGCGCGGCGATACTTCTGCTAAAAAATTACCATCTCTGTCCATAAAATGTGTCACGCTGACCATCGGTGCTTGTGAATCCTGCGTTCGGCTTCGTGAATGACAAGACAAACATTTGTTTACTTCTAAATCAATCTGATAATTTCGTATCTTATGTGGAATTAATGGTGGCTGCATTGGGTAATTGCGTGCTTGTAAAATATCCGTGTTTACTATTTTTGGTATGGCATTTGGTTTTTCCTGTTCGCTAATTGCAGTTGCATCTCTTAGCGTGGCAATTTCATCTGCTTGAGCAGTTAAAGTAAAGGATAAAAATAATAGACTTAGGCTAATAATTACCAGAATCAAATTTTTCATGACTATCTCCTTTATACTTTCTCAACTTTAATAGCGCATTTTTTATAATCTGTTTGTTTTGAAATCGGATCGGTCGCATCTAAAGTAAGCTTGTTAACCAGACGACTGGCGTCAAACCATGGCATAAACACCAGTCCTATTGGCGGCTTGTTGCGACCCCGTGTTTCAACGCGGGTTAACACTTCACCACGACGAGAGATTAATTTAACTAAATCACCACGGCGTAAATTACGGCTCCTGGCATCTTCATGGTTCATATAAACCAAAGCGTCTGGCAGTGCTTTATAAAGCTCAGGTACCCTTTGTGTCATTGAGCCTGAATGCCAGTGTTCGAGAACTCGTCCGGTTGATAACCATAAATCGTATTCTTTGTCTGGTGACTCTGCGGCAGGTTCGTAAGGCAGTGCAAAAATGATGGCCCGGCCATCTGGTTTGCCATAAAACTCAAATCCTTTCCCTGCTTTAACATATGGATCTGAACCTTCTTTAAAACGCCAGAGAGTTTCCTTACCGTTGACTACTGGCCAGCGCAGACCGCGTCCCTGGTGATATATTTCATACGGCGCTAAGTCATGCGCGTGACCGCGTCCAAATGCAGCATATTCTTCAAATAGCCCTTTCTGAATATAAAAACCGAAGTCACGGGATTCAAAATTTAAACGATCTTCGGGTATTTCAGATAAAGGAAATTTATTCACATTGCCATTTTCGTACAACACGCTAAATAACGTTTTGCCTCTATATTCCGGTTTTTTATCTAATAACTCTTTTGGCCAGACTTCATCGGTAATAAAGCGTTTGGAAAACTCAATCAATTGCCATAAATCTGAACACGCACCTTCAGGTGCATTAACCTGTTGATACCAGGCTTGAGTACGACGCTCTGCATTACCATAAACCCCTTCCTTTTCCACCCACATAGCCGTGGGTAATATCAGATCAGCCGCTTGTGCTGTGACTGTCGGATACGGATCAGACACGACGATAAAGTTTTTTGGATTACGATAGCCCGGAAAAACTTCTTCATTAATATTGGCTGCAGCTTGCATATTATTGTTACATTGCACCCAATAGAAATTCAATTCGCCATCTTTAAGTTTGCGGTTTTGTAATACCGCATGATAGCCAGGTTTGGGTGGTATAGTCCCTTCCGGTAATTGCCAAATTTTCTCAGCAAATGCACGATGTTCAGGGTTTTTAACTACCATATCAGCGGGCAATCGGTGTGCAAACGTGCCAACCTCACGCGCTGTTCCACAGGCGGAAGGTTGTCCCGTTAGCGAAAACGGGCTATTACCCGGAGTAGATATTTTGCCGGTTAACAAGTGAATGTTATACACCAGGTTATTTGCCCAAACGCCTCGTGTATGCTGGTTAAAACCCATCGTCCAGAATGAAGTTACTTTCGTGTCGGGATCAGCGTAAAGCTCTGCCAAGGCATTTAATTTGTCTATTGATACACCAGAAAGCTTTGATACATGTTCTGCAGTATAAGTACCAACAAACTTGGCATATTCTTTAAATGTCATCGGCTTAGAGCCACCAATATCTTCTGCGCCATTATTTTTTGCCTGCTGCTCTAATGCATGCTCTGGACGAAGACCATAGCCGATGTCCGTATTACCTAAACGAAAATTAGTATGCATGTTAACGAATTCTTTATTAACACGGTTGGTTTTGATAATGTAGTTGGCAATAAAATTTAAAATTGCCAAATCAGTTTGTGGTGTAAAGACGATGCCGTTATCAGCAAGATCGAAATTGCGATTCTCAAAGGTTGATAACACAGCAACTTTTACATGTGGTGCGCTCAAACGACGATCAGTAACTCGGGTCCATAAAATGGGATGCATTTCTGCCATATTCGCCCCCCACAATACAAATGCGTCTGCGGCCTCAATATCGTCATAACAACCCATGGGTTCATCAATGCCAAAAGTGCGCATGAATCCAGCAACGGCAGAAGCCATACAATGGCGCGCATTCGGGTCGATATTATTAGAACGAAAGCCTGCTTTCATTAATTTAACCGCAGCATAACCTTCTTGCACCGTCCATTGACCAGAACCAAACATACCCACCGCAGTCGGTCCTTTTTCTTTTAAAGCAGCTTTAACTTTCTCAGCCATAATATCAAATGCTTGATCCCAGCTAATTGGCGTAAAGTCCCCATTTTTATCAAACTTGCCGCCCTTCATTCTAAGTAAGGGACTGGTCAAGCGATCTTTGCCATACATGATTTTAGAAAGGAAATAGCCTTTTACACAGTTCAGGCCTTTGTTTACTGGAGAGTTGATATCCCCATGCGTGGCAACGATTTTATCGTCCATCGTAGCAACATTAATGCTGCAGCCGGTGCCACAAAAACGACATGGGGCTTTATCCCACTTCAGTTTTGTTATTTCACTATGGGTAATTAAATTTGATGCGGCGACCGGAACAGAAACACCTGCAACAGTGGCAGCAGCTGCAATCGCATTTGCTTTTATAAATTCACGGCGATTCATCTTCATAGCGGTTCCTCATTCTTCAATTAAATATTGATGATAAACAGGCGCCAAGGTTAAAATTCCCGTTTGATATCTTATTGCCTCAATAGCTTCATTGATAATGTCATGTCGGGTGGCTTCGATGGTGAAAACCACTTTTCCATTCGTTGAAATAGCATGAATTTCAGCCCTAGGGATTTGATTAATTGCCCGCTCAATGTCTTCTTGATGAGAAACATTAATTTGCGCAACAAAGCTGGCTACGTGGTATTCATTTGCTTGTTCCATCATTTACTCCTGACACCAGAGACAATTGTATTGATTGGTTGGGGCAAGAACTTACACACGCACCGCAGCCAGTACATGAATCAAAATTAATTTGTGGTTCTGGAATGGCGCTTTGGCGATAGGTAAATTTTATGGCTTGATATTCACAGACATCATGACAACTTTGGCAAAAGATTTTATTTTTTGCCAAACAATTATCTCTGATAGCCAATTGACTCTCCCAGGCTGGTTGAGTTTTATCTGACTTAAAAAAGTCTTGTTGGCAAACTTCAAGGCAATTCTGGCAAAAAGTACACTCGCCTAAAGAGAAGTCTATTTCTGGATAGGAACCACTCCCTAGAACAATAATTTTCTCTTCACAAGCTTTGATACAGTCATTACATCGTGTACATTGTTGTGTGAATAATTGCTCATCTACTACCCACGGAAGCCGCAAAGGATGCGGGACTGAGGAGGTTCTACCCGTCAAAAAATTTCTACGTTGATGATTAACAATAGAAGTCATTGTGGATTACTTTTATAAGGTTGGTGGGCCAAAAATAATCCAACTTATCCAAACCATTAATCCATAACCGCCCACTATCATCACGGTTAAAATAGGCGCAAGAAAAATAGTTAAAAACACTAAAGCGTTGCGTTCACTTTTTTTCTGCTCTTCAGAAGACAATTGATTTGCCATGGTTGTTCTGACCAGTAAAATTTTTGAGTAAGTAATCAATCTCCATGTCCTGTGAGCATGGGATTGCATGAACCCCTAAATGGGGGTAAGCAAGTCTTAATGAAGACCAACTAGGGAGTCAAATCACAGTTTCTATTAATCTGGAAAACTGTTTTTTCCCCCTTTCCGGTACTTAACCTATTTTCTGAATCTAAACCGACAGTATTTGCCTGATACTTCTACCTAAAAAAGGCTCCTGTTAGCGATGATATTGATACCAACGCTGATATTAGTAGATTACGCTCATTAGCGTTAAAATAAAAGGCGGAGCTTTAATAATTTTAGGGGGTATTTAAATCAATTATGTCTGATTGTTGCACAGCCACCAGCTTATTGCCTTTCCACCAAGCGCTGTCAATGTTATTGGGTTCCGTCACTTGCATTGAAAAGTCGGAAACGCTCGCTATAACTGATACATTGGGGCGTGTGCTTGCGCATGATATTGAGAGTACGGTTAATGTGCCACCGCATAATAACTCGGCGATGGATGGTTACGCTTTTGCATACAGCTCTATGCAACAAGCAAAAAGTTTCACACTGGTTGGTAAATCATTTGCCGGCGCGCCATTTATGGGCAAGACAAAATTTCGTGAATGTATCCGGATAATGACTGGTGCCAAGATACCAGAATGTTGCGATACGGTGGTAATGCAAGAAAATGTTCGGCTAGATCATGACAAGGTATGGTTAACCAAAACTGTCAAATTACATGACCATGTCAGATATGCTGGCGAAGATATTGCTAAAGGTAGCATTGTGCTAACAAAGGGTAAGCGTTTGAATGCTGTTGATATTGGGTTATTGGCATCTTTAGGGATCAATACTATCGCGGTGTATTGCAAGCTTACCGCAGCTATTTTTTCAACAGGTGATGAACTGCGTCAACCCGGCGATGTGCTTAAAGATGGTGATATTTACGAAAGCAACCGGTTTGCACTTAAAGCTATGCTTGCACGGCAAGGTTTGAATATTATCGATTTGGGCATTATCCGTGATAACAAGAAGGCAATTCGTGACGCTTTTATGCACGCGGATAGACAAGCCGATATCGTGATTTCCACCGGTGGCGTGTCCGTTGGAGAAGCTGATTACAACAAGGAAGTACTGGCTGAGCTGGGGGAAATTAATTTCTGGAAAGTGGCGATGAAGCCAGGCAAACCATTTGCTTTTGGTAAATTGCCTGACAGCGTGTTTTTTGGTCTGCCAGGCAATCCGGTATCTGCATTAGTGACTTTCCATCAACTAGCGGTACCAGGGATTATGAAAATGCAAGGCCAGCAGGCAAAACCTCGTTTCAGCATAAAAGCTAAATCCATCGATCATTTAAAAAAATCTCCGGGACGAATGGACTTCCAACGCGGCATTCTGTCTGTCGATGCACATGGTTGTGCTGTGGTGCATTCTGTCAAATCCCAAGGATCAGGAATATTGTCCAGTTTAAGAGATGCCAATTGCTACATTGTGCTCGCGCAGGAGCAGGGCAGTGTCGATGCGGGTGATCTTGTTACTGTGCAGCCATTTGATCATATAATTACTCAATGACTTAGGGTAAGAAATGGACTGTCTTGGTATTGTGCTAGCCGGTGGGCTGTCATCACGAATGCAACAAGAAAAGGCATTTTTATCGCGTAATGGTCAATCCATGCTGGCCTTTAGCCAACAACTGCTCATTGACGCCGGTTTGAACAAGGTCATTGTCAGTGGTGCTCAGGTTGGGGGTGTTGCCGATGCGATCAAACAGGCAGGTCCCTTAGCAGGTATTTATACCCTGATTAATATTTACCGGCCACAGGCCATCATGGCGTTGCCTGTTGATATGCCTTTACTAACGCCCATGCACTTGAAGGAATTAAAACTTAAAGGTGAATCGACGGCTAAAAGCGTTTGTTTCAACCAGTGTTTTTTGCCCATTTATTTACCTGTCACCGCGATAGTTGAACAATATTTACAACAATTTTTTGCTAGTGAAGCCTTCAAAAAAACCGGCAAAGGCCCATCTTTTAAAGAAATTTTTAAACGAACTGATGGTATATCTGTGCCCTTAGCCGACACGCATGTGCTTTTCAATACCAATACCCCCGAGCAATGGCAGCAGGTTCAGCAGTATTTAAAAAAATGGAGAGATTATGTCTAAGCATGGCGGCGCACCATTTAAACCTTTATCAATTGCTATATTAACTGTTTCAGATAGCCGTACCGAAGAAACAGACACTTCAGGCAAAACTTTGGTGGAATGTATTACCGACGCTGGTCATAAACTTGCGGCAAAAAACATTGTGATGGATGATGTGTATCAATTACGTGCGGTTGTTTCAACATGGATCGCTGACACAGCTATCCATGCAGTGCTAGTGACCGGGGGCACCGGTTTTTCAAGCCGGGATAACACCTTGGAAGCCCTATTGCCGCTATTTGACAAACAAATTGATGGTTTTGGTGAGATTTTTCGTGCGATTTCTTATGCAGAGATTGGTACATCAACCATTCAATCTCGTGCCTTTGCCGGTATGGCAAATGGCACAGTCATTTTTTGTATGCCAGGTTCAACCAATGCCTGCAAAACGGCTTGGGATAAAATCTTAAAAGAGCAACTGGATGCGAGCCATTGTCCGTGCAACTTTGTGCCGCATCTGTATGGCAACAATGTAGAACAATGTGTCAATCGAGACTAATTATTAAAGGCTCTATCACATTTAATTGTTGGTCATAAATACCCAAGGCAGCTGATATGATTTTTTGTGGCGCAGGGCATTCTTGCAGCGCTCTATTAACCGACGCCATCCCAGGTAATGACTTAAATCGCGTGTAGCAACGCCGTGGAAACGGCGCATCCACTCTTTGAGGCGACTATCATAAGCATTAACATTTTGAATATGGTAAACACCTT
>JAJFJK010000118.1 GCA_021774075.1 Nitrosomonas sp.
AAAATGCTGGCAAGTAGCCCCGAAGGGTTCGCAGAAGAATACGCCATTCATGACTATGAAGGATTTAATGGTTATTCATTGGGTGAATATGAAGGGATTGAAGCCGCGCATGAAATCGCCTGCTTTATCGAAGAATATCCAAAAATAGGCGGGGAATTATTGAACAATTTTGGCGGAGATTTAGACGAAGCCAGAACAGCGGCAGAAGAAAATTATTCAGGCTGTTATAAATCATTGGCTGATTATGCGCAGGAACTCACAGAAGAAACCACACAGATTCCAGAGAACCTTTCTTACTATATCGACTATGAAAGAATGGGGCGGGATATGGAGTTAAATGGCGATGTGTTCAGCATAGAAAAAGGGTGCGAGGAAGTTCACATTTTCTGGAATCACTAAAAATAAAGGCGCTGTCGGCTTGAATCTGGCAGCGCTTTTTTGTTTGAAAGGCGAAAAAAGCCCGCCGCCGAAATCTTACAGTTTTCGGCGGCGGGATGGAACACGCCGTTTTAAAAATCGGCATGTTTATAATGCGCCCTTCGGTTGCTGGTATTGTTACTTGCAGGGTTCGTGCGCTGCACACAACTCCCTAGGATTTTTACAAAATATTAGGATTCATGGTATAGAGTATAGGGGCGATATCCTTCAAAAGGTGTTTATTGAAATACAGGAATGGGCAATGACTGACAGCGAAACAAAACCAAAAAATCCAAAATACTTGACTGAGCTTCCAAAGCTCGATGACCCGCAAAGAGATAACAAGCTATTGGAACAAGTCACAAGCAATTTACAGTGCGCTCTCCATGACTATAACGGCTATAACTGGGATGTTGCAGGGCTTGCTTCTAAAGAAATAGCCAAAAATTGGACTGTCGAAAAAATAGAGCAAGTTCTAAATGGTGGCATTAATGATGAAGAAAAAGCAGTGCTTATAGATATTGCAGAAGATTTTAAAGAAAAAAAAAGTAGGGAGCTGGAACCTCCTTCAATTTAAGCGGTAAAAACAGGGAGAGTGTGTGACTGAAAATGATCCGTATAAAGTAAAAACAGAATTAACGGATGGTATAGATTCAAAAGCACGGTTTTCCGGGCCGGATGGCAATCTGTATTCCCAAAGGCTTGTGTTGCATGAATTCATAGTTCAGGTCGTAAGTGAACGAAAAATACTTTCGTCCCCCTCAGGCAAATACGGTGCCGCTATGAAAAGCGTTATCGCTGACGCATTAGAACTCAAATCTTACCAAGAACTAGAAAAATCCGGCGATTACACGCCTGAAAAAATATCAGCGGTTTTGGATGAGTTTGGTTTAGAGCGTCTCCCACTTCATGACCGGACGAAACAGGTGATGATGGTTACTGGCGGCCCCGGCACGGGAAAATCTTCACTTGTTGCCGAGTTTTCAAAAGCGCAACCTGAAATCTATCAAAATGCCGTTCAAATAAACCCGGATGATTATAAGGATATTTTAGCCAGCCCTAAAGATTTAGGAAAATTACATTCAGAATATACGCATAAAGAAAGCTCTATGATTGCCGAGAAAATTATAGGTAAATTGGATGAGCGAATGGCGGCAGGTTTACCCGCACCCCACGTCATGATGGATGTGGTATCGCCAAACCCAACGCGAATGGCTTTTGCGATCCGTTTTGACCAAATGAATGTATCCCACGGGGCAGCGCCCGCAGAAGTGACGCTGCAAAGAGCTTATAACAGAGGTTTTGATAAGGATGGCAATATTAATGGCCGTATTATTTCCAGCCATGTTGTTTTAGACGGGGCAGCCAAAGCATCCGAATTATTACCCAATATTTTTGAACATCCCAATCTTGAATTTAAAATGGTTAATACAGATGTACCATTTGGTAGTAAGCAACCGGTTATTGCTGAATGGGATAATAATTCAAAACGTTTGGCTGTTTACGATCCCAATGCATTCGTCGAATTTGTAGAGCGTCAGCATATCAATACAAACGCTACGCATACTGGTGAATTATTACAGGGTTTTGAACAAACACCTGAAAGACTGGCCGCCGATCTAAAACCCTATACCGATAAAGGTGTTCAGATTGATTTTATGGATTCCGATAGAAAGCTCGCAATGAGTATCGGTGCTGACAAGGTTGAGGTTCACAAGGCTCTCCCTTCAAAGCACGGTTCTGGATTTATGGCTGATATGGCAGAAAGTTTTGGCAAGCTTGGTAGAAATGGCGGTGTTATTGCAGGTGTTACGCTTGGCAGTCTTGCCGGAGTGTTTACGCTTGCTTCTGGTGGCTCAACGGCAGAAGCTGCCGAAATAACATATGAATCTGTTGTGCCTTATGGTGAGACGCAACTTGATCTCGCGCGCGGCGATCTGGAGGCCGCAGCGCGTTCCACCACTGTTGAGACAGTCTCAAATACCGTATCGATTGGCGGGGTTTTGGCGGGCGCTGCGGCGGGCGCAGCCATTGGTTCCGCCGTACCTGTTGTTGGAACGGCGGTCGGCGCAGTTGCGGGAGGCATCATTGGCGGAATGGGTGCTGGCGTTACAGCAGCCTATATCACAGAAAAAGTTTATGATAATTATGCGGTGCTTAAGAGTGGGACAGTCCAACTTGCACATGAGACGGCTGACAGCCTGACAAATGCCGTTCAGGATACGGGGCGCTATCTGGCTTATTGGTTTGATGATGATCCCGTTCTTGATGTTCAGATTGCTTTCAACGCGCTACCCAATACCGTAGCGCCGGGTATGCCGCCTGAAGTGGTGGCACTTGTCGAGGTTAAATCTTCTCAAGAGATTTTTGAACGGAGTTTTGCTGAAATCGAAAGTCATGGCGGCTTGCCCGAAGTGCAGGCCTATATTGAGGCGCACCCGCAGAACGCGGAGCATAATGCGCCCACGCCTGAGAATCCGATCATGCACTATGCGCACGCAGCTGCACCGGGATTGGGATGATTCTACCCTGATACACCCACACTGTGGCGGTGTATCAGAGCGTCCAGTCCGGGCCGCGCTGGCGAGGTTCGGGTCGGCTGCGGCTCTGTTCTTGTCGTTGTTTCTCGAGCTGTTCAATACGCTGTTCGCGCATATCTTCATATTGCGAAACATCATGTTCTAGCTCATCAAACCGATAAGATTTGAGCGCTTCTAACCTTTCAATACGTGATTGTAGAATGCGGCGGGGTTCTAGCTGCTGAAAAATTAGCGCGTCTCGTTCTTGTTGCTGGCATGTTTTGACATGCCATGCATCCTGTTCAATGCGTTTTTCAATGGCTTTACGTTTGCCGGTAATTCGGTCGAACAACCCGCGAATGCCTTTGTTATAATTTTTCTTCCATTCTTGCTGTTTATCTTGCCAGTGCGAACTCTGCGTATCGAGCAATTTTTGTCGTTCAGCCTTGTGTTGGTGATTCAATGCTCGGCGCTTTTCTTCCAATTCTGCCATGCGGGTTCCAAAAACAGAGGTTTGTTCTTGGAAGATTGCACTGAGCCGCGTAGCCATATCATTAGCAATCTGTGTTCGGGCTTCATCTACTGATGGTAGCGTTTTTTCATCGGTTAATCGGCTGCGTACTTCTTTGGTTTTAATACCAGCCCACTTGGATACGGCAAAAACTTCGCCCCGATGGTCTACCGCAACAAACCCGCGTCTGTCACCACGTGCCAGTACATAACCATGTTTTTTTATTGCAGATGTGAAAGCGCTTTGTGTATCGCTGATCGACCAGCATTCCTGAAACACGGCTTTGATCTGTTTCGGGTCTTTGCCAATGCGCTTGGCTTGCTGCCACTGCGCCAATGTAAAGTTGCGTGGGTCACGGGCCTCGGATTGCATTAACCCAGCGGGCATCGTCCAGCCATGCTCCAGAAACAATTCACGAGATAAGGTGGTCAGTTTGCGTTTACTAAATGAAAGCTGCACCGCTTTCATTTCCGCCACCTTGATCCGTGACCACACGACATGACAATGTCTGCGACCATTTTTTTCGTGGAAAACGATAGCGCGAGGCTGGTCGCTCAAGCCAAGTCTTTCTTCGGCTTGCTCAATGGCTTGCTCGAATGTTTTAGTCGATACATTCTCATCCTTTGGCGGGTTGAGACTGAGCGAAAATAAAAACTGTTTGCAGCGTGTGGCACGGCTGATCGCATGCGCTTCATTCAGCGCTGCCATGAGACTATTTGAGGCAAACCCGCGCACTTCATGCACATCAACATGCTCGTTTTCTTCTTTGAGCAGATGCAAGGCTAAATTCTTGGCTCCGCCGCGCTGGTTGCCAACAAGGATCATTCGTCATCTTCCGGCACTACGCCAAGCGCAGCGATTAACAATGCCCGCATGGTCTGGATTTCTTGGCAGGCCTGTTCAATTTCACGCTCAATTTCCGGGGTTATATCCAGCGCACCCATATTGGCGGCTTTGGCCAGTTGGTTGATATTGGAAGCAAGACGTGACTGGCCTAACTCAGACAGCACCAGAGCAAGCATGGCGCTATCAACGGTTGGCTTTTTGACCTTGCGGCGTTTTTCTGTCTGTTCACCGAGTAAACGATCACGAATATATGATCCGAGCGGCTGATTGCCTGCCATTTCATCCAGACGCTTACGCTCTTCGACTGTAAGGCGCAAAGAAAACGGAGGTGTATAACAACTAGTTGGTATCATTCTCATTAAATCAGCGCTGGCCGAAAATGCATCGGCTACTAATAAAGTATTTGTAGAGCCGCTCATGGTGTCGGCTCCTGCACATTCTGGAAGTATGGAACATGATCTTCAAGGTAAGTGTTCCATTGGGCGAGTGTGTCGAACAGTTCCCGGTAAGTCTCGGTGGTTAAAGCAGATTCCAGCCCTGATGAAGGGGCCTTATTATTCCGATTCCACTCTGCTGAATATTGGCTTTCCGGGTTCGATGTTTCCCTTGGACCGGGCACCATTAAAAATATGAAAGCCATTTCATTCAGGTCGTCCCAGTTATAGGGAATCTCTTCAGACCACTTCGCCTCACATTAACATGCAGTTCTTCTAATCTCACTATGATGTTAAGCTAAAGTTAATACGCTCAACTGATGAAAACTGAATAAAGCAACGAAACCGACCTGCATGATATAGAATCCTCATTTTCACTTTAAGTTGATGAAGGATCGTTTATGCCAACCAGTGCAAAGTTATCATCTCGCAGATTCCAACTTGTCATTGGGATCGGTGTTATCGTGACTTTTATAATGGTTGGCGTATTTTTGGGGACAAGTTCACAGGGCGACTCGTCTGATACTTACCCCAAAGGCTTTCGTGGCAATACATGCACTATTGAAACCGAGACGCTCACGATAGGCTATTCAAGTTATTATCTTACCGGTGACTACCAAGGCATAGAAGGTGAAATCAGAACACCCTATATGCCTGTGCCGTGTGACAATATACCCCAGCCTGGCATGCTAAACATTGCGATAGACCTCTTGCATCCGGACTCAATACGTAACGTACCGCTAGCATTGCGTTTGGTGAAAATTAACGCGATTGATGAAGAGACAATTGAGGAACACGATGTGCTGTCAATTCCGGCCCAAACATATCCCTCGGGCGTAATCACGCAAGCATTCAGATTGGACGAAATAGGAAATTATGTTGTTTACCTGGACGGCACAAGCCCGGAAAATATTCAGTATCTGGTACAAGTTCCGGTAAGCGTCGGTCACGACTGGAAAGACAATGTAAGAAACTTTTTGCCACCAATTTTGAGAAAGCATTTTTAGTGTTAGCAATGAGGTGAAATATGGTTTTTCTCAAGCCAACCAATTTTCAATGCTTAGATCGGGCACACGTGAGAATTCTCTGGTATTAGCCGTTACCACAATAAGTCCCGTTGTAAGTGCATGGGCGGCAATCAGCAAGTCGTTGGGTCCAATGGGTGTTCCCTGAGTGTCTAATTGATGACGTATATTCCCGTAATGATTATCAGTTGGGATCTTTAGCGGTAAAATTTCCAGCGCAGAAAGGATTTGGTCAACTTGTCGTTGCAATTTTTTCGAGCCAGATTTAGCGGCACCAAAACGAAGTTCTGCTGCTACGATGATGCTCGTGCACACTGTTTCTTCTCCAACAGCAGCAATTTTAGCTGCAACCTTACCTTGTGGTTTCCGAATCAAGTCAGAGAGGATGTTGGTATCCAGTAGATAGCGAAGCGACATTGTCAGAGTGGTGTGTCGTCCAATGGTGTCAGATCTTTATCCACGTCTGGAAATGGTTCTTCCAATGGCGGCAGCGTGGCCAGTAAGGAGAGTAGGCGACCCTTGCCTATGGGTTCAATAATCAGGCGATTGCCTTCTTTGCGGATAATGGCCTCATTCCCTTCTAGTTCAAACTCCCGTGGGATGCGAAGTGCCTGATTCCGACCATTACGGAAAAGGCGGATATGTCGTTCGGAATGTGGCATAAGGATAACCTGGGTTATGTGTATATGCCTTAGCATATGCCGACAATTTTTGCTTGTCAATAGTTATTGAAAACTGAATTTCTATTTCAGGAGTTACTGCATATTTCTGGTCTTAAAGATTTTGTCCATGAGTAGATCTCAATATAGATATGTGTGAATGTTGGACTCCATTTTTGTTTTTTCAATGACCCCATTTTTTTATGGTGGCTGTAAACAAAACTATTAAATTTGGTGCAATGCCCTTCGGTTATTACACCCTACCGGGCTAAGTGCAGGTGGTTCGTTTTTACTTGCTAAAACGCAGCCCCAGTTGCAACAGTTCTTCCCAGGTGTCGCCTTTGGCAACGCCTTTAATTACTTTGTCTATTTTGGCCGCGTGCAATAAGCCTTGCACTAATGATTTTAAGCCGATACGTTTGGCTGCGGTGATCATTGTTTTTTGTCGATCTCCCCATAATCTGGCTTCCTTTATCAACTGTGCGGGTGCCATGCCACGATCCAGTCCCTTGCGAATAATGATGAGCTGACGGATTTGCTCGGCGAGTGTGGCTAGGATTAAAGGCGGTGCTGATCCTTCGCCTTGCAGGCCATTCAATATTCGATGGTAGCGCGCTACATTGGCGCTTACCATGGCGTCTGATAACTTAAACACGTCGTAGCGGGCTACATTTAGCACGGCATCCTTGACTTGTTCGAATGACAAATTGCCATCAGGATAGAGTAGCGCCAGTTTTTTTATCTCCTGGTGCGCTGCCAGCAGGTTGCCTTCAACTTTATCAGCAAAAAACTGTAGCGTATCAAAGTCTGCTTTTTGTTGCTGCATACTTAGACGTTGTCCAATCCATGCGGGCAGTTGCGCACGTTCAACTGCATAAACAGGAATCATTGTGCCGGTGGCTTCGAGTGCTTTAAACCATTTGGTGGATTGGCCTTGTTTGTCGATTTTAGGTAAGCTAATCAGCGTGATGATATCCGGCGGCAATGTCTGGCAGTATGTTTCAATGGCTTTGCCGCCTTCTCTGCCCGGTTTGCCGGATGGAATACGGATATCCATGATTCTGCGGTCACCGAATAATGATAAATTGTTGCCTGCACTGAGTAGGTCGGCCCAGTTAAAGCGGTGATCGATGGTGAATATTTCTCGTTCCGTATAGCCTTGTTGACGTACATGGCTGCGAATGCAGTCAGCTGCTTCGATGATGAGTAGCGGCTCATAGCCGAATATTGTGTAGAGTGGTGCGGTTTGTTTTTGTAGGTGGTGGGGCAGTTGTTCGGGTTTTATTCGCATTGGCTATTCAGGTTTTTTGATCGCTGACAATCGCCAGATAATCTGTTGCACTGCATCAGCTTGCATATCTCTATACAGCATTTTTTCTTCCGCTTCTTTCGCAAGAATCTGCGCGTCCAGGAACGGTAGAATACGTATTAACGCGATTTCATTTTCAGGGACGATCTCTATACCTTGATTGTCAACGAGACGCGTTCTTACCCGATAAATCAGCTGAAACTCACGCACCCGGCCACCACCAGAAAGCGATAAAATATTCCTTTGATTGACTGCGCTAAGAACTTGCAAAATGGCCTCAGCATCTTCAATATTTTTCACAAGCTTGGTTGTGGTGCTGGCAGTAACCGCGCGTTCCAGGTCAGGACCAATCGTGTGTCCCACGGGTGCTGAAATGTATAGAGATTCAAATGGCAGCGAGGAGATCTGCCCGCGTAATTTGAAACCACAGGCTGTGAGTAGGCACAGTATTGTGATTACGCATAATCTCTGTAGTGTTAGTTTCATTTTTTTCAGAGTCGTTCTAGTCGTTATATAACAATATTAACCAGTCTGCCGGGCACCACAATTATTTTTTTGATGGTTTGTGTATCAATAAATTTTTGCACTTGTTCGTTTTCCAACGCCATTTTTTCGATTGTTGATCGATCAGTATCTTTGGCAACGTTTATTTGACCACGCAGCTTTCCATTGATTTGTACGATAAGTTTGATTGTATCCTGTACCAGCGCCGATTTGTCAGCTTCAGGCCAGGGTTGCTCGAATAGCTCAGTGCCTGGTTTGAGTTCACGCCATAATTCATGGCAGATATGCGGAACGATGGGTGATAAGAGCACCACAATATTTTCCAGTGCTTCTTGCATCAGATTGCGGCTGGCTGCGTCGATGCCTTGTTCTTTTGCCAGGCCATTCATTAATTCCATTACCGCAGCGATGGCGGTATTGAAGGTATGGCGACGCTCCAGATCATCACTGACTTTCGCGATGGTTTGGTGTAATTGGAAGCGTAGGGATTTTAGCTCAGGTGCCAGTGTTTCATGCAATGCCGGGTCAAACGCGACCACGCCATGTTGTAAGTGGTTGTAAACTTGTTTCCATAAACGTTTAAGAAAACGATAGGCGCCATCCACGCCCGCATCCGCCCATTCCAGTGTTTGTGTGGGCGGGCTGGCAAACATCATGAATAAACGTGCGGTATCTGCGCCATACTGTTCGACTAAATGTTGTGGATCAACACCATTATTTTTGGATTTTGACATGGTGCCGATGCCACCGGATTCAACCGGTTCCTGGTCTGTGATCAGTATAGCGCCGCACCGTTTTCCCTGCTCGTCAAACCGCATATCCACGTCGGTTGGGTTGTAGTAGGTGATGCGCCCATTGGCAGCTTTACGGTAAAAAATCTCGTTTAACACCATGCCTTGTGTCAACAGATTGGTAAACGGCTCATCCATTGTCAGCAACCCAAGGTCACGCATGACTTTACTCCAGAAACGTGAGTAGAGTAAATGCAAAATGGCATGTTCAATACCACCGATATATTGGTCTGCTGGCAGCCAGTAATTTGCCCGCTGGTCGGTCATCGCAGTGTTTTGGTCGGGGCAAGTGTAGCGTGCATAGTACCAGGATGAATCGACAAAGGTGTCCATGGTGTCAGTTTCCCGCCGCGCCGGTTTGCCACATTTTGGACAATCACACTCGTAAAAAGACGGGGTTTTCACCAGCGGATTGCCGGAACCATCCGGCACCAGATCTTGCGGCAGTTTGACCGGTAATTGATCATCCGGTACGGGTACGACGCCACAGGACTCGCAATGAATCAGTGGAATGGGGCAACCCCAATAGCGTTGACGTGAAATGCCCCAGTCACGCAAACGGTATTGCACACGTTTTTCGCCCAGACCTTTCTGCTTGAGCGCTGCAGCAATTGCGTCCACAGCCGCGTGAAATTCCAGTCCGGAAAATTCGTCGGAGTCGAAAGTGATGCCATGTTCGACATAGGCTTCAGTCAGCGGTATTTCAATTTCGCCATCAACGGGTTTAATGACGGCCTTGATTGGCAGTGAATAATGTGTGGCAAACTCAAAATCGCGCTCGTCATGGGCAGGTACGGCCATAACCGCGCCTTCACCATAGCCCATCAGCACATAATTGGCGATCCATACGGGTAATTTCTTGCCATTCAAAGGATGAATGACAAACAAGCCGGTGTCCAAGCCTTTCTTTTCCTGAGTGGCCAGATCGGCTTCTTTGGTTGCGCCCAGTTTGCATTCTTGAATAAAGGCATCCAGTGTTGGATTGTTTTTTGCTGCATGCAGGGCAATCGGATGTTCAGCAGCAACCGCCACATAAGTCGCGCCTTGTAGCGTATCCGCGCGGGTTGTGAAAACTTTTAAATCCTGTGGTGTGCCGGTTGCCGTGTCAGCCAGGAAAGTAATATCGACACCATAGCTTTTGCCAATCCAGTTTGCCTGCATGGTCTTAACACGCTCCGGCCAGCCTGTTAGCGTATCTAATGATTCCAGCAGTTCATCCGCATAATCGGTGATTTTCATGTAATACATCGGGATTTCGCGTTTTTCCACTGGCGCTCCAGTACGCCAGCCACAACCGTCAATGACTTGTTCATTGGCCAGTACGGTTTGATCAACCGGGTCCCAATTGACTGTGCCGGTTTTTTGATAAGCCAGTCCTTTCTCCAGCATGCGCAGAAACAACCATTGGTTCCAGTGATAATATTCAGGGTCGCATGTTGCCAGTTCACGATCCCAGTCTATACTCAATCCAAGGCTTTTCAATTGCTTGCGCATGTAGGCAATATTGTCGTAAGTCCATTTTGCCGGGGAAACATTATTTTGCATGGCGGCGTTCTCAGCCGGCAGCCCAAAGGCATCCCAACCCATTGGTTGCAATACGTTGTAGCCCTGCATACGACGGTAGCGCGATAATACGTCGCCTATGGTGTAATTGCGCACATGCCCCATGTGTAATTTGCCGGAGGGATAAGGAAACATTGACAAGCAGTAGTATTTTGGTTTGCCGGGTGTCTCAATCGCTTTAAATGCAGCGGTTTGCTCCCAATAGTGTTGTGCGTTTTTTTCGATTTGCTGGGGATGGTATTTTTCTTGCATGGAGCTTGGCTTTTTTGTTTGCTGTAAATAAGGAATTATACCGTGAAGTATCTGACGTGATTGCGCCGATTATTTGCTGGGCAGAAAATAAATAACTGTAGGTGTTGGTGAAAAAGAATGGGGGGTTGAGAAGATAAATCTGGGGTGGCTGATGGGGCTCGAACCCACGACAACCGGAATCACAATCCGGGACTCTACCAACTGAGCTACAGCCACCATATAAGCGGGAAAGCACTGCGATTCAATTTAATAAATCGACTTTGTTGACCACTATATAGATAAAAATATTTGTGGCGTGCCCGACAGGGATCGAACCTGTAACCCCCAGCTTAGAAGGCTGGTGCTCTATCCAATTGAGCTACGGGCACCAAATCGGGCTGCCCTAAAAAACGATAGGGCTGTAATTGGTCGGGGTGGAGAGATTTGAACTCCCGACATCCTGGTCCCAAACCAGGCGCGCTACCAGGCTACGCTACACCCCGGAAAAGGCGACACTATACCTTCTCTGGTATGAAACGTCAATTTCTTACGCGTGTAAAATGAAATTGATTTTTAGATTAAAAATTCCGTTTTTCAAATGGAAAAATGCAGCTTAGCTTCTAAGGAATCAGCTTCTTATGAGGAACTTATCCAGAAATTATTGATCAATGGGTGCAATATTATGCCAAATGGCGCTATGCATCATAATTTCATTTGGTTTATGATTTATGATTGATCGGTCACGTAAGTACGTGAACGAACAGAAAAATATAACTTGTTGTATAATGCGTTTTCTGTTAAAAAGTACGTTTTTTTATATACCGCCAGAATTACACAGGAGCATTAAAGATGCCACATGAGCAACATAGTAAACAAGTGACTCCTTATCAACCTAAAGCAGGTGAGGACTATATGAGTCCTAAACAGCTTGAGCATTTTCGCAGGATACTGGAGGGTATGAAAATAGAGATGGGCCAGGATATTGATCGTGCGGTGCATACTATGCAGGATGAGGCAACAGTGTTTGCTGATCCAAACGATCGCGCCAGTCAAGAGTCCGATATGACGTTGGAGCTACGTAACCGTGATCGTGAACGTAAACTGATCAAGAAGATTGATGAGATTATCGGGAAGATTGATGCTGGTGAATACGGTTATTGTGATGGCTGTGGAATCGAGATAGGTCTGAAGCGTCTTGAAGCGCGTCCAACGGCAACATTGTGTATTGATTGTAAAACGCTGGATGAAATACGGGAAAAACAAATGGCCAAATAGACTGTGAGTTTGTGCTTGTCTAAAGGCCACAACAAAAAACCCTGTCCGTTAGACAGGGTTTTTTTATGGGGATGAAACTAGTACTCCTTCAACTTGATATTGACGGGTTCAGAGTTGCCCAGATGATTCGAGACAAGGCGTGGTCTGCAGCGAATGGTCAGCCATTTTCAAAGGCCATAACACCGTATTGGATCATCTGGGCAACTCCCTTCGGGCGACCCGGAAAGCACTTGCCCGCGGTGTTTCGCCTCTTGAAAAGGGCTAGCCATTCCCGGCGAGACGCGCCTAGCGCTCAACCACTTCCGGGTCGCTGAACCCGTCAATATTAAGTTGAAGGAGTACTGGTAGCTTTATGATTCATCAGTTGGTGCTGTATCTTCACCGGCGTCTGTTTTCTCATCAGCGGCAATTGCTTTCATGCTTAATCGCAGCCGCCCTTTGTCATCAGCTTCAAGTACTTTGACGCGCACTTGCTGGCCTTCACTCAGGTGGTCTGAAACATTGTTGACGCGTTCATTGGCAATTTGCGAAATATGCAACAGGCCATCTTTACCCGGTAGCACACTAACAATAGCCCCAAAATCAAGCAGCTTTAACACAGTGCCGTCATAAATTCTGCCAACTTCCACTTCGGCAGTGATGTCTTCGATTCGTTTCTTGGCCAGTTCGCCGCCATCCGCGCTAACACAGGCAATGGTTACAGTGCCGTCATCTGTGATATCGATCGTGGTGCCGGTTTCTTCCGTTAATGCGCGTATCATCGCGCCACCTTTACCAATCACATCACGGATTTTTTCAGGGTTGATTTTAATTTTAATAATGCGCGGTGCATGCTCAGAAATATCTTCACGCGTAGCAGGCATGGCTTGCTTCATGATTTCAAGAATATGCAAACGGCCTTCTTGTGCTTGAATGAGCGCAGCATGCATAATATCTTTGGTGATGCCCTGAATTTTGATGTCCATTTGCAGGGCGGTAATGCCTTGTTCTGTACCGGCTACTTTAAAGTCCATGTCGCCGAGATGATCTTCATCACCCAGGATATCGGTCAGTACAGCAAAGCGATTACCGTCTTTAATCAAGCCCATTGCGATACCCGCGACATGTGCTTTTAGCGGCACACCGGCGTCCATTAATGCAAGACAGCCACCGCAAACAGATGCCATGGAGCTAGAGCCATTGGATTCGGTGACTTCGGAAACCACACGTAATGAATAGCCAAATTCTTCCAGTGAAGGCAGGACAGCAATTAATGCGCGTTTGGCAAGTCTGCCATGACCAATTTCACGGCGTTTGGGGGTGCCGACGCGCCCGGTTTCTCCGGTAGCATAAGGCGGAAAGTTGTAATGCAGCATGAAGCGGTCTGTATAGTCGCCTTGTAGCGAGTCGATTCTTTGCTCATCACGTGCTGTGCCCAGTGTTGCAACGGCCAGTGCTTGTGTTTCCCCGCGCGTGAAGAGTGCTGAGCCATGCGTGCGTGCCAATACGCCATTACGTATGGTGATTTCTCTGACTGTGCGTGTGCCACGGCCATCTATGCGTGCTTCTCCATCAAGAATTTGATTGCGGACGATTTTTGATTCCAGCGCGAAAAAGGCTTCATTAAACGCTTGTGGATCAGCCCCGTCTTCTGTGCCAACGCCCAGTTCTGTTGCCACGCGTTGATTGATTTCTTTAATTGATTCGGAGCGAGCTTGCTTTTGTTTGATATTAAACGCTTCACGTAAATCATTTTCAGCTAACTGGTTAACTTTTTCCACTAAGCTGGCATCTTTTTCAGGTGCGCTCCAATCCCATGCGGTAACGCCTGCCTCATCAGCAAATTCATTAATCGCGTTAATCACGGTCTGCATTTGTTCGTGGCCAAACATGACCGCGCCCAGCATGATATCTTCAGACAGTTCCATGGCTTCAGATTCCACCATAAGCACAGCATTTTGTGTGCCCGCTACAACAAGGTTTAATTGTGTCTCATTGAGCTCTGTCGTGGTTGGATTTAAAACATATTCGTTATCAATATAACCAACACGTGCAGCGCCAATTGGGCCATCAAAAGGAATGCCTGATAATATCAGTGCAGCGGACGTGCCGATTAATGCGGGAATGTCTGCATCGATTTCACTATTAGAAGACATGACGGTAGCGACAACTTGCACTTCGTTATAAAAACCTTCAGGGAATAGCGGGCGAATTGGGCGGTCGATTAATCTCGATGTGAGCGTTTCTTTTTCAGAAGGTCTTCCTTCACGTTTGAAAAAGCTGCCGGGTATTCTGCCGGCTGCATAGAATTTTTCCTGATAATCAACAGTTAACGGAAAAAAATCTTGCCCTTGTCTTGCGTTTTTTGCGCCAACTACGGTCACCAATACGGTTGTATCGTCCATTGTAACCATTACTGCGCCATGCGCTTGTCTAGCTATCTCACCTGTTTCCAGGGTCAGTTGATGGCGCCCGTAAGTGATGCTCTTCTTGATAGGTTTCAATTAACAATCCTTTTTTGATGAATGTATGCCCATTTAGCTTGGTTTTTTTATGCGCTTTGCCAGTTGTACATTTGTTGGCTAGAAACGCAGTCTGGTTTTAAGCGGCTAAGGGGTCATAGCGTATTTCTATTTACGTAAGCCGAGGCGCTCAATCAGTGTTCGATAAGCATCAACATTACGTGTCTTTAAATAATCAAGCAGTTTACGACGACGGCTGACCATGCGTAATAAGCCACGACGTGAATGATGATCCTTAACATGCGCTTTAAAGTGCCCGATCAGATCATTGATTCGATTTGTTAAAAGTGCGACCTGAACTTCTGGAGAGCCAGTGTCTCCGTCGGTTCTCTGATAGTCACGCACTACCTGTGCTTTTTGATCAGTTGTGACTGACATATATTTCTCCAGTTTAAATTACCAAATGTTTAAGAGGCGGGATTTTACTCTTTAATAGGGCCCTTGTCCAAGACAGATACAGATGTTTGAGTTTTTATAGAACTGCTGGTGAGCCATTGCATAATTTGTAAGTTGTAACGGATTGACTGAAAATCGTGGCAGGCAGTGAATTTGAACGTTTTGATTGATTCAAAAACCTGGAATAACAAACAAAATGAATCGACTATGCGCAATTTATTGGCAGCATAATTTTTGTTGTTTGTTGCTTCCAGGTTCATATTTAATTTAAATTAAATTTGCGCGTTTTTTTCACCATTACCTGATGGGTTGGTAAATTGATCGTTTAATTCCTGGATGTAATCATTGGCTTCATCAATAATCTCATCAATGGACTGTTGCGTCACTTCATTCCATCCCGCAGGATTCTTCATCAGCATGGGGCGATGTCCAGCAGTGCTTTTATTGAATGCTTGCATGTGTTGTTTGTACAGGTCGTGATCATTACCCAGTTCCAGTTCAAGTTTTTTCAGCAAGTGATTAGCCACAAACCGCCGGATGGAAAAGTGAGTCCATCCAACACTTCCGACGAGTACAACTAAACCAATGAGTGCTGAGGTTTCGCCTTCAGTTACACCAGCGCAAAAGGTTGATATCAGATCCCAAGACTCTGTCATAGCTAATGTGCCACCAATCAAAGCTGCTAGCGACCCAAATATCAGCGCATCAAACATAATGACTCTTCGCTTCCATTGTGTCAGCATGTCTGAAAGCTTTTCGATAATTTGGTTTTTAATGGCTTTGGCAGTTTGTTCAAGCTTGCCGACAATACGGTAAGAGCGTTCAACTTCAATTTGCTGCATACGTATGTTGATATCAGTCATGTCCTCTTCACGTTTTTTCTCAAAGCGTTCTTTGACTTTCGGGTTGGCAATGGGGATGGCGGCTTCAGGGTTATAGATGCGAAAGAAGCGTCCGGCTACAAGACCAACCTCTGCCAGTGACCGTTGCCATGCCGAGACTACTTCTTCAGGATTGTCTTCCTGGGCGGTGGCGTCCATTTGGTTAAGAATATAAAGAAATTTATTGGCGTCCGCACGATTGACGCTTGCTGATACAAGATAAGCCAATGTGTCTTGCATTGCTTTGGGTTCCGGATGACGTGCATCAAAGAACACCAATACGAGATCTGATAAATTAATGATGTGCTGCGTGAGGCGTAAGGTGGATGCGCGTTGATTATCTGCATCAAAGCCCGGCGAATCAATCAGAATCTTGCCGCGAATTTTCTCAGATGGGCAGGTTTTAAGCTGCAAATAAGCGTCAATTCGTTCTTGCCCGGCTTCAGAAATTTCCTCGATACTTTTGCTGATATGGAAAAATGGGAAACGGGGATCGGCATCAAGCGCCACGCCCGGCAGGGTTTTGGATTCACCATGTTGGCTGTAGCAAATAACAGTAAATTTGTCATCAACAGCCTGGTTGCCGGTGCGTTGTAGCGGCAATCCCAGGTGAGAGTTGATAAACGTTGATTTACCTGCGGAAAATGTACCTAAAACCGCAATCATTGGCCACCAGGTCACGCAGGTGGCATAAGACTCATCTCTGTTTATCAAGCCAATATTTTGGCCGATGTAATCCATTTTGCGAAAACTCTTAACCGCTTTGGCCAGTATCGGATTATCTGGATGCTCATCAGCAAGATGCTTTTCCAGGCTTTTTAAATGTTTTTTGATTTGTGTTGAACTATATGACATAACAGTCCCTTTTCATTCTTTTTAAAAGTGCATCCTGACTGAGATGCTTGTTGTTGGTTGGTAATCGTTGTTAATTTTATTTGAATATAATGACCCGTTCTTAACGGGCGATAAAAATAGTTTATTTGTTTGATGTGCCGCATGTTAAGTTAGTAGAATCTCAGCAAAAACTGTAAGAAGGCAATGCGTGGAGATTCTACCAAGAACAACCCTCGCTTGCTAGCAGTTAGCGCTTTCTTCTATACCAGCTTCATGAAAATACCATTTTCTTTGCACATTGGCACCAATAAATTGCAAATCATGTGATTTTGTTAATTCGGAGATAGTTTTTGTATTATGACAACTGAAAACAAAGACGAGAAACCTACAGAACGTTCAGCGCATATAGGCCGTTATGTGCTCATAGGTGCGCTGACTGTAGCACCACTCTGGGTAACCTGGATGGTGTTTGAATTGCTGCTAAAGACCTTGGCGCGTACCGGGGAGCCTTTATTAAGAGGTGTTGCGAGTGCGGTGCGACCCCATTCGGACACCATTGCCAGTTGGCTGCTTGATTCAAATTTTCAACAGGCAGTGGCTGCTTTATTGACCATCGTCAGTTTGTACGGTGTCGGACTATTGGCGTCTTTTGTTATTGGTAAAAAAGTCATTGAAATTTATGAAGATATCCTCGCAAGACTACCGCTAGTGCAAACCATCTATGGTGCAACCAAACGCCTTTTAAATGCCTTAAGCCAACCGCCCGTTACCGGCCAGCGGGTAGTGCTGATCAACTTTCCCTCGTCAGAAATGAGAACCATTGGCTTTGTTACTAAAGTGTTGCGTGATAAAGATACGGGCAAAGAACTGGCTGCTGTTTACGTACCCACCTCACCCAATCCAACATCCGGATATATTGAGATTATTCCTATGGAAGACGTGGTGCTAACGGATTGGAGCACCGAAGAAGCCATGACGTTTGTTGTAACGGGGGGCACCAATGCGCCGGATAATGTGCGTTTTTCAAATCCAAAACAACCGAAAAAAACGCCTGCTGAAGAGTAACAAAGCAGCCGCCAATGTGGCTTTATCTATATAAAAGATGAGTGTTCTGAGATGGGTACCCAGCACGGTAGGGTGCAATAACTGAAAGGCATTGCACCGTTTGTGTTGATCATGACTTTGTTATAATTTTAATGGCAATAGCGTTAAATGGTGCAATGCGCTTTGCTTATTGACACCCTACATTTCTATTAGTTATTTATCAGATAAAATGAGAAGAAGACCCTAATCAAGCGCATAGGGCAATGGGATAATTCTTAACTCAGGCCCATTCAAGCTGCCCCAAAAAACCACTTCAGCCGCAACACTGCTTTTTTGAATAACTGCCAGCACATCATAACCCCCATCAGGTGAAAGTGCTGCATTGACTATTTTTCCACAGGATTGTTCTGCCATATCTACACTAAATAACTCATCACCTGCTGCGACAGTTTCTAAGGTTGAAATATTTGCCAAAAACATGCGGCGTTTAAGTTTGCCCAGATATTGGGTGCGTGCAACGATTTCTTGTCCTGGATAGCAGCCTTTCTTGAAACTGACGCCACCGAGTGCATCCAGATTAACCATTTGGGGTAAAAATTGTTCCTGCGTGGCAGGCAGAATGACTGGGATGCCCGATTGGATTTGCAACCAATCCCAGCATGCTGCGCCCACTGGTTTGGCCTGTTTGTTGAGTTGTTCCCATAGCTTAGGGGCATTTTCAATTGTGGTGACCAATTCGAATCTGTTTGGTGTGTGGCTGATAATGTTGACTCGTGTATTGTGTGTTACGTTCAGGTGTTGATCCGCGACTAATTTTGTGCTGGAGATTTCTTCCACTATTTGCTTGGCATTACTGCCAGCCAGGCCTATACGTATCCATTGGTCACTACAATCCGCCAATTGAACCTTGGCGCGTAGAACAAATAACGCCAGTCGCTTCAGAATGGATGGGCATAAACTGGCGGGTAGCGACATCAAAAAACAATCGTTTTGTTGCCATAACAGAAAGCTGGCTAACATGCGCCCCTTGGCGGTACAGTAGCTGCCGTATTGTGCCTGATGGGCATGCACTTGGTTGACATCACTGCTGAGCTGACTTTGCAAAAATGTTTGTGCATCTTCACCAGAGAAACCAATCAAGCTCTGGTGGGACAGATCAACCATTATGGTTGCAGTGCGTGTTTGGTTGCGTTCCACAGCAGGATCACCATAATGAACCACACAGTTGTTTTCAATTACTGCGTTGTGTTTTTGCAAAAATTGTTGCCAGTCAGCGTGCATTATTAAGAAGTGGGTTGATTGATAGTATGGTGATTATACGGCTATGACTGTCTTGTGGTGAGTAGTAAAGCTAGGAAGCTGTCCGAGAATAGTAATCGTAGCGAGGGAAAGCCATTTTGAGGCAGACTTTTTGATCATTTGAGGCGAATAGTTGTTCTATTTAACGAAAATTATCAGGAAATATGACCAAATTGGCTTTTCCGCAGTAGATTATTCTATTCTCGGACAGCTTCCTAGGGTATAACATAAGTTCCTAATCGATGGGGTTCGATGTCATGGAACAGATGGTGAATGCTATTCAGTCCTCGAATGACCCGGTTGGTATTATCGAGGAAGTTCATGGGCCGGTGGTTGATGTGGTTTGTGAGCGTCTGCCGCCAATGCACCAGGCTTTATTTTGTGTTGCTGATCATCAGCATTATCTGTTTGAAGTTTATCGTCATCTTGATGCGCGTCGCGTGCGTGCCATTGCCTTACACCCTACCGGCGGCTTGAAGCGTGGTTTAACGGTATTTGACAGTGATGGGCCGTTACGTATTCCCGTGACGCCGGACTGTTTAAATCGCGTGCTGGATATGTTTGGTGCGCCGCTGGATGGTGGCCCGCCGCTGCAAACAACTGAGATGCGCAGTATTATTTCTCCGCCTGCTTTACTGTCTGACACCATTCCCGCTGCAGGCATTCTTGAATCCGGTATTAAAGTGATTGATCTGCTCTGCCCATTTGTTAAAGGAGGTAAGACGGGGTTGTTCGGTGGTGCCGGCGTCGGCAAGACGGTGTTGATTATGGAGTTTATGCATGCCATCGTCAGCTTGCACCAGGGTGTTTCGGTGTTTGCCGGTGTGGGCGAGCGGATTCGTGAAGGCCATGAGTTATGGCATGAGATGCAGGATGCCGGTGTTATGCCGCGCACACTGATGCTATTTGGGCAAATGGATGAGTCGCCTGGTGTGCGTTTCCGTGTGGGTTTGTCGGCACTGACTTATGCCGAATATCTACGCGATACCTTGGGTAAAGAAGTTTTATTGCTCATGGATAATGTGTTTCGTTTTATTCAGGCGGGTAGTGAAATTTCCGGTTTGCTCGGGCGTATGCCAGCGACCGTGGGTTATCAGCCGACCTTAATGAGTGAGGTGGCGGAATTACAAGAACGCATTATTTCCACGCGTAGTGGTGATATCACTGCGGTAGAAGCGGTGTATGTGCCGGCAGATGATATGACAGACCCGGCTGTGAGCGCGATTCTGGCGCATTTGGACACGACCGTGATTTTGTCCCGCAGTCAGGCCGCCAAAGGCATTTATCCCACCGTCGACCCATTACAATCCTCCAGCAAAATGATGGATCGCGCTTTTCTGGGTGAGCGGCATTATCATGTGGCTGAGCGTGTGCGTGAACATCTTGCGCGTTACCAGGAATTGGAAGATATTATTGCTATGCTGGGTCTGGAAGCATTGTCTGAAAAGGATCAACGCATTGTCATGCGTGCGCGAAAATTACAACGATATTTGACGCAGCCATTTCATGTGATGGACGCGCATAGCGGTATTCAGGGTGTTTCGGTTAAGCTGGAACAAACCTTGACGGATTGCGAGGCTTTTCTGCGTGGTGATTATGATGCCGTCCCGGAAGAGCAATGCTATATGCGTGGTTCAATGCAGGAGGGCGTATGAAAACATTTGCTTTGCATATTCAAAGCGCTACGCAATATACTTGTGTGCAAGATGCGGCCAGTTTTGTGGGCGTGGATGCCTCCGGCAGTTTTGGTATCTTGGCCAATCATGGGCGCATGATGACCGCACTCACTTATGGTTTGGCACGCTATCAGTTACAGAATGGTACTCGTCACTATTTGGCGTTTCCTGGCGGCATACTTTATTTTGTGAATAATCAGTTGCATATCAGTACACGTCGTTTTCTGTCCGACACGGATTATGAACGTATTAGTGCAGGATTGCTGGAACAGTTGCTGGCCGAAGAGACGGAATTAAAGAAAATAAAAGATAGTTTGTGTGAACTGGAACAAGAGATGTTTCGCCGTTTATGGCAAATGGGACGCAGTGGAATCCGAATATAGCGAGGCCAATTGTGGATAACGACAAACTACGCAAATCTGTCGCACAACAAATTAAGCGCATGCAACGCGCTGAAAAAGATCGCCCTACACTATTAGCACAATCGATATTCATGGGCACCTTGTCTTTGTTGCTGGTGTTGCCCGTTATTGCGGGTGCTTATCTGGGGATCTGGTTGGATAATCAGGCCGAAGGTTATTCTATTTTCTGGACCATAGGATTAATTATTGGGGGCCTTATTATTGGTATGGTGAACGTCTATTTGTATATGCGGGAACATCACTGATGAATTCGCCGACCGTTATATTTTATATCGGGCCATTGGGCATTACCTCAATCGTGGTAACCACCTGGGGCATTATGCTGGTGTTGGGTGTTTGCTGTTGGCTGGCAACACGACGCCTGTCGCTTAATCCCGGAAGATTGCAAGCCATGCTGGAAGGTGTGGTGTCGACAATGGAAGAAAGTATACAAGCCGTCTTGCCAGGGCGTGCACAAGAGTTGCTGCCTTTCATTGCAACCTTATGGATATATATTGTCATTGCAAATTTGACCGGCTTGATCCCACAGTTGCATTCGCCAACCGCTAATTTATCAGTTACCGCCGGGTTGGCAGTGTTGGTGTTTCTGTCCGTGCATTGGTTTGGTATTCGTAGTGATGGTGTGCGTCAATATTTCAAACACTATCTGAGTCCTACGCCATTATTGTTGCCGTTTCATTTGATTAGTGAAGTGACACGCACCATTGCGTTAGCCGTACGTTTATTTGGCAATATGATGAGTCTGGAATTAGTGGCGTTATTAATTTTGCTGGTGGCAGGCTTGTTGGTGCCGGTGCCAATATTGATGTTGCATATTGTCGAAGCATTGGTGCAAGCCTATATTTTTGGGATGTTGGCGCTGATATACGTTGCGGGTGCCATGCAATCAAAACAGTCTGAGAAAGGAAATAATCTATGAGTGACATGACTTGGTTTACGATGCTATCAACCGTGGGTGCAGCACTTGCTGTCGCCATTGGCATGATGTTTCCGGCATTGGCAATGGGGCGTGCAATCAGCCAGGCGTTGGATGCGCTCGCTCGTCAACCGGAAGCGGAAAAATCCATCATGCGCACCTTATTTATTGGATTGGCCATGATTGAATCACTGGCGATTTATGTGTTGGTGATTGTGCTGATTATCCTGTTCCGCAATCCGCTGCTGGAATATTTGGTTAACTAATAATGGATTGAACCCGTGGATTTTGACTGGACCACTTTCATCCTTGAAATTATTAACTTCCTGATCCTGGTCTGGATCTTGAAGCGTTTCTTATACCAACCGGTGCTTGGAGTTATAGCCAAGCGTCGTGCAGGTATCGAGAAAACGCTGACCGATGCGCAACGTATTGAATCAGAGGCGAACGAACTCAAACAGAAGAATGAGCAATATCTGATTAACTGGGAAGCTGAGAAAGAAGCTGCTCAAGCACAATTAAGCGCGGAATTGGCAGCGATTCGTGAAAGTAAACTGCAAGCGCTTGATACGAAAATCAATGAAGAAGCCGACCGTCGCCGTGTTCTGAATGAACGCAGTCGACTTAATTTTGAACGCTTGATGGAAGAAAAAGGTATTGCGCAGGGTGCTGCGTTCTCAAACAAATTACTTTCCCGTTTGGCCTCGCCGGAGTTGGAAGCAAGGCTTTTTGCAGTATTGCTGGAAGACTTAAAGAATCTGCGTGAGCAAGACAAGCATGCGGTGACTGAAGCAGCGGCTGAGCCGGAATTACAGATTAAAGTGCAAAGTGTATTTTCAATAGATCAGCATATGCGCGATGAACTGTCTCGTTTACTGAATGAAGTGACAGGCCGAACATTACCGATTGAATTTCACATCAACCCGGAGTTGATCGCGGGATTTCAAATAGACATCGGCCCTTGGATTTTGCATGCCAATTTGCGCGATGAATTAAAATTCTTCAGCGGGGCAATACGGCATGCCGGATGACGCTGTCCTATCAGCCGATACGCAAACCGACTCACCATTAGTCAAGCAAGCGGCTTGGTTGTCAAAATATCAATACGGCCTGCGTTTATCGGAGCAGGGCACGGTCATTTCCGTTGGTGATGGTATTGCCTGGATCAATGGCTTGCCTTCCGCTTGTATGGATGAAGTGGTGCGATTGGAAGACGGCAGTAGTGCCCTGGTATTTCATTTGGCGCATGACCGGCTTGGGGCCATCTTATTACACCAGACGGGGCAACTGACTGCCGGTACACAGGTTTTTCTGACCGGTAAGCGGCTTAGCATTGGCGTGGGTGATGCCTTGCTGGGTCGGGTGATTGATCCATTAGGACTTCCCCTTGATGCTGTCGGACACATTGCATACAGCGGTAATCGCTCGCTGGATGTACGTTCGCCGCCAATCATTGCACGTGATTTTGTGGCGCAACCGCTATACACTGGGAATAAAATTATCGACAGCATGATTCCCATTGGCAAAGGTCAGCGACAATTATTTATCGGCGATAACGGCAGCGGCAAGAGTACGTTGGCTATCGACACAGTTATCAATCAGCGTGACAAAGATGTTTATTGTGTTTACGTATTAATTGGGCAAAAGCGTTCCACTGTGGTCAGTACCATTGAAACGCTACGCCGTGCCGGTGCATTGGCGTATACCGTTGTGGTGGTGGCAGAGGCAACGGCCATGCCCGGTTTGAAATATTTGGCGCCATTTGCGGGCTGTACAGTGGCGGAGGCTTGGATGGCTGCAGGGCGTGATACGCTGATTGTGTATGACGATTTAAGTACGCATGCGCGCAGTTATCGCGAACTGTCATTATTATTGCGCAGACCGCCTGGCCGGGAAGCTTATCCCGGCGATATTTTTTATTTGCACTCGCGCTTGTTGGAGCGTTCAACGCGTCTGTCAGCAAAACGGGGTGGTGGCAGCATGACCGCGTTGCCGATTATTGAAACAGAACAAGGTGAAATCGCAGCCTATATTCCCACCAATTTAATCTCCATTACCGACGGGCAGATTTATTTTGATCGTCAGCTATTCGCGCGTGGTTTTTTGCCGGCGATAGATGTGACGCGTTCAGTATCGCGTATCGGCGGTAATGCGCAACACGCAACCATCAAGAAAGAAGCGGGACGGATGAAACTCGACTATCTACAGTTTCTTGAACTGGAAGTGTTTACCCGCTTTGGTTCGCGTCTGGAAGCCAGTATGGAAGCCCGCATAAAACGTGGCCAGATATTACGCGAAATGCTTAAACAGGATTTGCTCGCACCGTTAACCATTGAATTTCAAATGGCCTGGCTGGTGGCCTATAACGAAGGACTGTTTGATCATCTTGAACTGGAACAAGTGGCGTCTCAATTGGCACAGTTGCAAGAACAGGTGGAGAATGCCAGTTTAAACCTTGATGAAGGCCGTGATCAGTGGAAGATGCTGATTAATGCGTGGCTAAAACAGGGGTGAAATGAGTAATGAGTAAGCGACGTGAACTAAAAGAACGTCTGGCGACTTTGGATGAAATTGAAGGCATTATGAGCGCGATGAAGAATCTGGCGTTGCTGGAAATTCGCAAGCTCGAGGTTTTTTTGGACACGCAACGTCGTGCAGTTGTTAGCATTGAAGCAGCGGCACAGGATTTTCTGAGTTTTTATCCGCAGCTTCAGTCTGCCCCTGATGATTTGCAGCAGCTTTGGATTGTGATTGGTTCTGAGCGAGGTTTTTGTGGCGATTTTAATGAAGTGTTACTGCAGTTTCTCAATGCCAATGCACAACAATCAGATACGCTATTGCTCGCCATCGGGCGCAGACTGGAAGCCAGGTTACATGATGACAAACGTGTGGCCGCCTTTATCGAGGGTCATAGCGTTGCCGAGGAAATACAAGGCACGTTGCTACATTTGACAGAAATGCTCAATCAATTGCAACAGCAGCCGGAGCTGGCAAAGATCGGGCGTATCAGCGCCGTTTATCATGATCATGAAACGGGTTCAGTACAACTGCGCCAACTATTACCACTGGCGGCACCGAAAGCAAAGTCAACCAGGTCTACGTTTTCTCATGCACCGATACTCAATCTGGAACCAAACCAATTCCTGTCCCAGTTAACAGATCAATATCTTTATGCTGCGCTGCATGAAGTGTTCTATGCATCCCTGATGGTGGAAAACCATAAACGACTGGAACATATGAACAGCGCCATCAACCGTCTGGAAAAGGATGAAACCCAGTTACGGCTGAGCTACAACAAACTACGTCAGGAAGAAATTATCGAAGAAATTGAAATTATCCTGCTCAGTGCTGAGGCGTTAACTAAAACGGATAAACCTAAGGAATCAGTGCTTCCTTAAGCACCGAAATCACGGTGGGTACCGATATTTTTTTCACCCTCACAAGCTTATGGTGGGATGCAAGTTAAGTTGTGATCAGATCGCCTTGATTCAGGCCATGCAATGCCTTGTTTTTTTTAGAGTCTTGCGCTTTGAACTTAAATTCGCCATTTATAATTCGTAATTCGCGACCTGCCCCATTTGATAAATGGGCCGATTCCACTGGTTTGATCGTGTCAGAAAAGATTATTGTTTAATCGTGGTTCTCATTTTTTTATTCAGTACGTTCAGCAAATCCTCACCAGTAACCGGGGGTGAAAAATAATAACCCTGAGCATATTTACAACCTAAGCTTTCAAGATACTGTGATTGCTTCTTTTGTTCTATACCTTCAGCAACAATTTCCAAATTCAGTGATTTTCCCATGGCTACGATGGCAGCCACCAAATTTTTAC
>JAJFJK010000119.1 GCA_021774075.1 Nitrosomonas sp.
GTTGCTTTTGGCTTTTGTAAGTGATCATGTGCAAGCTTTTTGGTGGTATCTCGTTGTTTTACTTGCATTATTATATCAAAAAATAGACAAATATACCATGCAATCATATGGTTATAGTTTCTGAGTGGACTCTAAATAAATGCCGTTCGGCGCTGATTCTTTTGCGCTTAAAAGTATTGATCATTTGTCAGTGTGTTTGACAGCCTGTCAGACTTTCAGTACATTTCATCCTGGTGCAAGAAGAAGTCTGTTTTTCCTTTATTTCTCCCATAGTTAGCCGATTGAAAGTTGTGTAAAAAAGCTGGTTTTGGGCCGGAGTTGGCAGAAAAAAATATTGATTCGAGGCCGATATGAATGAATCGCAAATGGTGGACGAACTGTTCGAGATATACGATAAAAATCAGGACGGCGTGATTTCAAGAGGCGAATTCATCGAACTGATTGATTGCTTGTTAGATGAAAAAGGGGCGCATGTCAGCTCACAACTACTTGCTCGATTTGATACCAATCACGATGGCGTGATCTCCAAAAGCGAGTTGCTAGCGATGATTAAGGAGATGCAACTTTAATATGGATTTGGTAGACTGAGTCTATAGTTGTACTAGCTCAGACTTATTGATCAACGTGCAAGAACCAGGTGCAATGCGTTTTGCTTATTGGCACCCTATCATTGTGTCTTACGTGTTTGTTTATTTCTTAATCCCTATTCCTCAACCAATCCTCCCGAATACCACGCGCCTGAGAGAAAGCCTTTTCCAGCGCCTCGCCATCACCCCTCTCCAAAATCTTCCGCAAGACCTTAAGCTCATTTTGATAAGCCTTCATTTGTGAGAGCAGAGCATTGTGATTAGCCATACATATATCACGCCACATTTCCGGGGAGCTGCTGGCGATGCGGGTGAAGTCGCGAAAGCCGCTGCCGGCGAAACGCAGTAGGTTTTCGGGGTTGTTTTCGGTGCTGGTATGCAGGTGATTCATCAATGCGAATGCCAAGATGTGCGGTAGATGGCTGGTTGCTGCCAGTACGTTGTCATGCTCGTCGGCATCCATTGTTGAGACTACTGCGCCACAGGCTTGCCATAAGTGGGTGACTTGTTGGACAGAATCAGTGTTGGTTTCTTCTACCGGCGTAAGGATTAGATGTTTATTACGAAATAAATCAACCTGCGCGGCCAGTACGCCGCTTTGTTCAGCGCCTGCGATGGGGTGACCGGGTACAAAGTTTTTCAAGTTTTCTGGGTTCAGGTGGCTGCGTGCGGCAGCAATGACATCTTGTTTGGTGCTGCCTGCGTCGGTGATGATAGTGTTGGTTTGCAGGTGTGGGGCGATTTGCGCCATGATGTTGGTCGTCTGGCCGACGGGCATGGCAAGAAAAACAAGGTCTGCATTTTGCAGTGCAGATGCCATGTTTTCAGCAATTTCATTAATGACACCTTGCGCCAGGGCGCGTTGCATGTTTTCCTTGCTGCGCCCGACACCCACAATATGCTTGACCAACCCGGCTTTGCGTAACGCTAGGGCAAATGATCCGCCGATCAAACCGACACCGATGATGACCAGCTTGTTGAGTGTTGCCGTGTTTGTCATATGTTAACTACAGTTTAGTATTACAGGCTGCGCCCGATAACTTCGGCGATGCCTTTTAATGATCCCATCAGGTCTTTAAATTCTTGTGGATTCAATGCCTGATCTGCATCACACCATGCTTCACAGGGGTTGGGGTGCATTTCAACCAGCAAACCGTCAGCACCCGCAGCAATGGCTGCACGGGCCAAAGCTGGCACCATCCAGGCTTTGCCGCCGGCATGCGATGGGTCAATAATGACAGGCAGGTGGGTTTCGCGTTTGAGTACCGGCACACAGGTGACATCCATTACATTGCGGTAGGCCGTCTCGAAGGTGCGAATGCCGCGTTCACAAAAAATAATATTATGATTGCCGCCTGCTGCGATATATTCTGCTGCCATGAGCCATTCGGAAATGGTTGCTGATAAGCCACGTTTGAGGATCACCGGTTTATTGACGCGTCCCACTTCTTTCAGCAGATCAAAATTTTGCATGTTGCGCGTGCCGATTTGTATGACATCGACATTATGCTCGAGGAAGGTGTCGAGCATGCGTACATCCATTAATTCAGTGACAATCGGCAAATTGTATTTATCGGCGGCTTGGCGAAAAATCTGCAAGCCATCTTTGCCTTTGCCTTGAAATGTGTATGGGCTGGTGCGCGGTTTGAAAGCACCGCCACGCATGAGGCGACAACCCGCTGCTGAGACTTGTTGGGCGGCCAGATCCATTTGTTCAGGTGTTTCTACCGAACAGGGCCCGCCGATGACTTGTATTTGTTTGCCGCCAATGGGGATGCCGCGTACATCAATAATTGAATCTTGTTTGTGCGATTCGCGTGAAACAATTTTGTATTGTTTGACAATATGCATGGAGAATTCCACGCCTGGCATCGGGTCAAACATTTCCGGATCAAGTTTACTTTCATCGCCAATAGCGCCAATTACTGTGCGGTTCGTGCCACGTGAGATATTCACGCCGTGACCCAGGTCTTGAATTTTTTTTACCACGGCACCGATTTGTTCTTCGGTGACGTCTTTGTCCATTATGATGATCAATCCAACTCTCCAATTGCATGTTCTAGTGATTTCAGGAATTTATGATTTTCGGATTCCAGCCCAATGGTAACCCGAAGATGATGGGGCATTTCATAAATGCCCAGAGGGCGCACGATAACGCCCTGTTGTAATATGCTTTGATAAATTTTTTGCGTGTTGGTTGCATCACCTTTAACACGAAAAGTTAAAAAGTTTCCGTACGATGGAATGTATTCAATGCCTAATTTTCGAAAGCCGTCAGTCAGTTGCATCATGCCTGCGCGATTTTGGGCGTAAGATCGTTGTACAAACTCATGATCGTCCAGAGCGGCCAACGCGCCAGCCAGGCCGATACTATTAACATTAAATGGTTGACGTACGCGGTTCATTAAATTGGCGACGTCAGGGTGTGCCAAGCCATAGCCAACACGCACACCGGCCAAGCCATAAACTTTTGAGAAGGTGCGTGTGATCAATAAATTAGGGAAACGTTTGAGCCACTCAATGCTGTCAGTTCTATTCGCTTCCGGCAGGTATTCATTGTAGGCTTCATCCAGCACCACCAAGACATCGCGTGACACATGTTCCATAAAATGTAACAAGTCCTCGGCACTTGATAGAGTGCCTGTTGGATTGTTTGGACTGGCTATGAACACAATACGTGTTTCAGGCGTTATTGCATCCAACATGGCGGTCAGATCATGACCATAGTCTCTGGCTGGGACGGAAATGCCATTGGCGCCAATTGCTTGCACAACAAGCGGGTAAACAGCAAATGCATGTTGCGAATAGACTGCCGCTGCACCTTGTTTCAGGAATACACGTGCGGCAAGATCAAGCACATCATTGGAGCCGTTGCCAAGTATGATTTGCTCCGCACTGACCGCGTAGCGTTTAGATAATGCGGCTTTTAATGCAAAACCACTGCCATCCGGGTAGCGTGCAACCTCATACAGCGCGTGAATCATGGCGTCAAGCGCTAATGGGCTGGTGCCCAATGGGTTCTCATTGGAAGCGAGCTTGACAATACTCGACTCATCCAGTCCCATTTCGCGTGCTAATTCCGAGATGGGTTTGCCGGGCTGATAAGGTTGGATGGCACGGATATATTCCGGCGCAAAATCACAAAGATTCATAAGGTTCAACTTGTAAATGATTGGAATACAGAGAAATTAGTCAGGATAATGATTGTTCAGAAACAACAATATGAAGATCATGTGGTCGGATAAGAACCTAGTATTTTTAGGAAAGTTGCCATGTTATCAATCACTCCTAGTGCGGCTGAGATATTTTCATCCTGTTGATGCCCTTCAATATCGACAAAAAATACATATTGCCAAAGACCCGTACGTGATGGCCGTGATTCAAGGCGTGTCATGCTGACACCGTGTTCAGCAAGCGGTGCTAACAATTTATAAATGGCGCCGGAATTATTGTTGGTTGACATGACTAATGATGTTTTGTCTTTGCCGGATGCTGCAACGTCTTGTGTGCCGATGACCAGGAAACGTGTTGTATTCTTAGGGTCGTCTTCAATATTCTCAGCGCAGATCGATAATTCAAAAATTTCAGCTGCTCTTTTGCCGGCTACCGCGGCCGCATTCTCATCTTCGGCAGCTTGCCTGGCGGCATCGGCGTTGCTCGATGCATTAATGAATTCAGCGTTAGATATCTGCGGCAAGTTGGTTCTGAGCCACTGATGACACTGCGCAAAAGATTGAGGGTGAGAATAAATTTTGCTGATTTTTGATAAATCAGTTTGTTGTGCTATGAGAAATTGATGCACTGGTAATAAAACTTCGCCACATACCGATGATGAAGTTTGTAACAACAAGTCCATTGTTCTGCCGATGGCGCCTTCAGAAGAATTCTCTACGGGCACCACACCATAACCTGCTATGCCAGATTCTACTTTGTTGAAAACGTCGTCAATTGAGTCACACGCTAACGTTGTAATCGCATGACCAAAACGTTTTATGGCTGCTTCTTCTGAGAAAGTGCCGCTGGGCCCAAGGTAAGCGACAACCATCGGCTTTTCCAAGGCACGGCATTGTGACATGACTTCAGTAAATAGTTGGACAATATTTTCATTCGCGATTGGCCCGGGGTTTTGTGCCTGCATGCGGGCCAAAATTTGCGCTTCGCGCTCAGGCCGATAAATAATACCGCTTTTTTTAGTTTTGCCGACATCCTGGGCAAGTTTGGCGCGTTGATTAACCAGATTGAGCAATTCTGTGTCAATGCTATCAATCTTGTCACGTAATTGTTTTAATTCTTCAGACATTGGAGGATAAAGGTTTTCAGCTTAACAATTATTAATCAGAGGTTATTGCGTTTGGCGGGGTAGATAGCGTGCCATTAATACCCCGGGAATCAGGGCTACTTCATCCACCACTTCCGGTGGAACAGGGCTATCGACATCCAGTAAGGTATAAGCTATTTCACCGCGTGATTTGTTGGTCATATTGTGTATGTTTAAACCCGCTTTGGCCATAGTGGTGGACAGCTGGCCTAACATGTTGGGTACATTTGCATTGGCAACGGCGACGCGATAGGGTGATTCGCGACCCATAACTATATCAGGAAAATTAACCGTATTTGTGATGTTCCCATTTTGTAGATAATCTATGAGTTGATTAACCACCATAACTGCGCAGTTTTCTTCCGCCTCCTGAGTAGACGCACCCAAATGCGGCAATGTAATGACTGATGGTTGGCGATGTAATTTTTGGCTGGGAAAATCGCACACGTAGTATTTGATTGTGTTGCTTTGAATACCCGCCAGAACGGCATCTTCATCAACAACACCATTACGCGAGAAATTTAACAGTACGGTTCCGGGTCTCATCTCCTGAATACTTTTTTCGTTGATGAGGTGGCGTGTTGAATCCAGCAGCGGAATATGCACCGTAATAAAGTCGCTATGGCGCAGCAGATCTTCAATGCTTTGTGCTTTTTTTACTTCTGAGGACAGGCTCCAGGCAGAATCAACCGAAATATTTGGATCGTAGCCGATTACTTTCATACCCAGTTTAATCGCCGCATCAGCAACCAAACGGCCGATCTCGCCAAGACCGATGATGCCCAGTGTACGCCCAGGCAATTCTATTCCGGAGAAGCGTTTTTTCCCATCTTCAGCTTGCTTATGCATTGAAGTATCATCACCATCCAGGCCGTCAACAAAGCTTAAAGCCGGTGTCAGATTACGCGCAGCCAATAACATGCCTGCTAAGACCAGCTCTTTAACCGCGTTGGCATTGGCGCCGGGCGTATTAAAAACCGGAATACCCCGTAAATTCATGTCTTGTACCGGTATATTATTGGTGCCCGCACCTGCCCGGCCAATTGCAATGACGCTGCTGGGAATGTCCATAGCCAACATGTTGTGCGAACGCACAAGAATGGCATCTGGCTCCGTAATATCATTACCCACCTGATATTTCTCACCCGGAAAACGTTCCAGTCCAAGTGATGATATCTGGTTTAGGGCCAGAATTTTAAAACTGTTCGGCTGATGTTTAAGCATGTTTGCTGGCAAATTCCTTCATAAATGCAACTAATTTCGCAACCCCTTCAATAGGCATTGCATTATATAGTGAAGCACGCATACCGCCCACTGAACGATGACCTTTTAATTGAATTAAACCATTGGCTTTGGCTTGTTCGAGGAATGTATTGTCCAATGCCGGATTTTTTAAGGTAAAAGGTATATTCATGCGAGAGCGATCAGATTTGGCCACTGGGCAGTGATAAAAGTCTGTGCCATCCAGCAAGTCATATAAAAGTGTTGCTTTGGTGATATTAATTTTCTCAATGCCCGCTAAACCACCGGTTTCTTTTAACCATGCCATAACCAGCCCGGTAATATACATGGGATAAGTGGGTGGGGTGTTGAGCATGGAATTATTTTTCGCGTGCGCTTGATAATTAAACAAAGTGGGGGTATTGGTTATGGGTGTCGCCAATAAGTCTTCACGCACAATGACCAGTGTTAAGCCTGCCGGTCCCAAGTTTTTTTGTGCGCCAGCATAGATCAAACCAAATTGGGTGACATTCAGTGGGCGCGATAAAAGGTTTGATGACATATCCGCGACCAGTGGGATATGCGCATTTAACATTTGTGGTGTCCAGTTAAACTCGACACCGCCTATGGTTTCATTCGATGTGTAATGTACATAGGCTGCAGCCGGATCCAGTTGCCACTTATCTTGTGTTGGTGCATAAGTAAAGTTGGCTTCTTCAGACGAAGCGGCAATATTAACCGTGCAGAATCGCTGCGCTTCAGTGATGGCTTTTTTTGACCACTCACCGGTGCTAATGTAGTCCGCCTTGTTTTTGCTTTGTAACAGATTCATTGGCACCATCGCGAATTGACTGGACGCGCCACCTTGCAGGAACAGGACTTTATAATTTTGTGGTATATCCAGCAATTCACGTAAATCACTTTCAAGTTGTTCAACAATAGACATAAACTCACTGCCGCGATGGCTCATTTCCATGACGGACATGCCACTGCCATGCCAATCCAGCATTTCATCACGCGCCAGTTGCAGAACTGCTTTGGGTAACACAGCAGGTCCTGCACTGAAATTATAGATTTGTTCCATTTTTAGGTCGGTTTGTTGTGATTTGACGATTAGTTATTCGACGTTATCATTTCCATTACCGCTACCGTCATCACTCTCAATGACACGTTCCAAGCCGGCAAGTTTTTCACCTTGGTCTAAATTGATTAGCGTAACCCCTTGTGTGGCGCGACTCATTTCGCGCACCTCATTGACACGCGTGCGAATCAGTACGCCGCCAGAAGTAATCAACATGATTTCATCATCGGGTTTAACCAATTTTGCGGTCACCACCTTGCCGTTACGTTTGCTGGCTTTAATCGCGATCATGCCTTGTGTGCCACGGTTATGACGCGTGTACTCACTAATCGGTGTGCGCTTACCATAGCCGTTTTCGGTTGCTGTTAAAACAGTCAGTTCTTCGTCTTCAGCCACCAGCAGGGAAATCACTTTGTGTCCTGCGCCGAGTTTCATGCCGCGCACGCCACGGGCGGTACGGCCCATCGGGCGTACATCATTTTCACTGAAGCGCATGGCCTTGCCATTATCCGAAAACAACATGACATCGTGTTTACCTTCGGTCAGCGCGACACCAATTAAAAAGTCATTTTCATTCAGACCAATCGCAATAATGCCATTGTTGCGTGGACGTGAGAATTCGGATAATGGTGTTTTCTTGACCGTGCCAAATGAAGTCGCCATAAAGATGAAACGGGTTTCATCAAAAGTTTTGACTGGCAGAATGGCATTGATTTTTTCGCCTTCTTCCAGTTGCACAAGGTTGACGATAGGCTTGCCCCGGGAGGAGCGCCCGCCTTGTGGAACAGCATAAACTTTGATCCAGTACACGCGCCCGCGACTGGAGAAGCAAAGAATGTAGTCATGTGTATTGGCAATAAACAGGTTGTCGACAAAGTCATCTTCTTTGGTGCTGGTCGCTTGCTTGCCACGCCCGCCGCGTTTTTGTGCGTGATATTCATCCAATAGTTGTGACTTGATGTATCCGCTGTGTGAGAGTGTGACGACAACATCAGCCGGTGTAATAAAGTCTTCCATGTTCAAGTCTTGCGTGTCGACTATGATTTCACTGCGTCGCTTATCGCCAAATTGTTGTTTGATGGCATTAAGTTCCTCAGTGATAATGCTGGTAATACGTTCCGGCGTGGCTAGAATATCAAGGAAATCAATGATTTTGTCCATGACGTCTTTGTATTCTTCGACGATTTTCTCTTGTTCCAGCCCGGTTAAACGTTGCAGGCGTAATTCTAAAATCGCCTGGGTTTGCGCGTCGGATAAGCGGTAGCCCTGCGCATGCAAACCAAATTCTTCCGCTAACCCGTCCGGGCGTAGTGCGCCGGCATCCGCCATGGCGCGCGACAGCATTTCCTCAACCAGTTTGGAGCGCCAAATTTTCGCCATAATGGCTTCTTTAGCGACAGATGGTGTCGGCGCGGCTTTAATTAAGGCGATAATTTCATCCACATTGGATAGTGCGACGGCTAAGCCTTCGAGCAAGTGGCCGCGTTCACGTGCTTTCTTTAATTCAAAAACAATGCGCCGGGTAACAACTTCACGACGATGGCGCAGAAATGCATCCAGAATTTGTTTCAAATTCAACAGACGGGGTTTCCCGTCCAGCAAAGCCACCATGTTCATGCCAAAGTTATCTTGCATTTGTGTTTCTTTATACAAATTGTTCAAGATAACTTCTGCTACTTCGCCACGTTTGAGTTCAATCACTACACGCATGCCCGATTTATCTGATTCATCACGTAAATCGGAAATACCTTCAATTTTTTTGTCTCGTACCAGCTCGCCAATGCGGATGAGTAAGTTGGCTTTATTGACCTGGTAAGGTAATTCGTCAACCACAATACATTGGCGGCTGCCTTTTTCCATATCCTCGAAATGTGTGCGTGCACGCATGATGACGCGACCACGACCGGTGCGATATCCATCTTTGACGCCGGAAACACCGTAAATAATTCCGGCAGTCGGGAAGTCCGGCGCCTGAACATATTCGATCAGCTCATCAATGCTGGTCTCAGGATTTTCAAGTAATGCCAAGCAGGCATCCACAACTTCATTTAAGTTGTGTGGGGGGATATTGGTCGCCATGCCCACGGCAATACCGGAAGAACCATTAATCAGCAGATTGGGGATTTTTGCCGGAAGAATAAGTGGTTCTTTTTCAGAATCATCATAGTTTGGACCAAAATCGACAGTTTCTTTGTCAAGATCGACGAGTAACTCATGCGCAATACGCGACATACGGATTTCGGTATAACGCATGGCTGCCGCATTGTCTCCATCGACGGAACCAAAATTACCTTGGCCGTCAACCAACATATAACGCAGTGAAAAATCCTGTGCCATACGGACGATGGTGTCATACACAGCGGTGTCGCCATGCGGGTGATATTTACCAATGACGTCACCCACAATACGCGCTGATTTTTTATACGGGCGATTCCAATCGTTAGAAAGTTCATGCATGGCGAATAAAACGCGTCGATGTACCGGTTTCAGGCCATCACGAACATCTGGTAGTGCACGTCCTACAATTACACTCATGGCGTAATCAAGATAGGAACGCCGCATCTCCTCTTCAAGGCTAATGGGCAGAGTTTCCTTGGCGAATTGATTCATATCTTATGATTGATTGGGAAACGGTAGGTTGTGGACAGGTATCCTTTTCAAGGACACCAGCGTATAAAACTTCTCATTCTAACATGTTGCAACAATTTCTCTGCTAACTTCTTTAACCTTGTTATTCCAAAGGAGTATTCAAATTTGGCTTATAACCCATACGCATAGTATTTGCCTGCAAAAAAAACATGAAAGTATTGTTTGTATTCAATGACGCATACGTGGCTGTAAATTCTTCGGCAAAACGGAGAATATCAGAAGCTTACAAAAAAAACTTGAAAAAGCTGAATAAATAGGTGAAGATGCTCGCTTTTTTAAATTTTGCCTTGGCTTGGGTATATAGCGTATCTGGCGGTACAATTGCAGCTAGAATGTTTAAATAGAAATTCTCCTTTGTCCTCTGCTTTAAAATACGAGTGCTATCCCAGTGTCTAATTTAATGAATACGTATGCACAGCTTCCTGTTACTTTCGTGAAGGGTGAAGGTGTGTGGCTGTGGGATAATCATGGTGAACGTTATCTCGATGCGTTGTCAGGTATCGCTGTATGTGGATTGGGACATTGTCATCCGAGAATAACAAAAGCATTATGTGAGCAAGCGGGAACGCTTATTCACGTATCCAACCTTTATTATATTGAGCGGCAAGAGCAGTTGGCGACGCATTTAACTGCGTTAGCAGGCATGCAAAATGTGTATTTCTGTAATTCAGGGGCGGAAGCCAATGAATCCGCAATAAAACTGGCAAGACTCTATGGGCATAACAAAGGCATAGAACTGCCCACGATTATTGTGATGGAGAACTCGTTTCACGGTCGCACCATGGCAACGCTCACAGCGAGCGGGAATCGTAAAGTTCAGGCTGGATTTGAGCCATTACTGACCGGGTTTGTGCGGGTGCCTTATAACAATATCGATGCAGTTGCACAGGTCGCCATTAATAATAAAAACGTGGTTGCGGTTTTAGTTGAGCCATTTCAGGGTGAAGGTGGTGTGAATATCCCGCAAGCACATTATCTTCAGGAACTGCGCAGCTTATGTGATCAGAATGATTGGTTTTTGATGTTGGATGAAGTTCAGTCGGGCATTGGTCGTAGCGGCAAGTGGTTTGCTTTTCAGCATAGCGATATTGTTCCGGATGTGATGACGCTCGCCAAGGGGTTGGGTTCAGGTGTGGCTATTGGTGCCTGTCTTGCGAATGGTGTAGCAGCGCAGATATTTAAGCCGGGTAATCACGCATCGACATTTGGCGGTAATCCACTGGCTTGTGCGGCAGCAATGGAAACGCTTACAGTGCTTGCAGAAGAAGAGCTGGTAGAACACGCCATGAAGTTGGGTGATTTTATGCGTGACAGATTAAACACCCAACTTAAAGATGAATCGGGCGTTGTGCAAATTAGGGGGCAGGGCCTGATAACAGGCATTGAATTGTCGGTGCCTTGCGGCGAGTTGGTAAAAAAAGCTTTGGAAAAGAAATTGCTAATCAATGTCACATCTGACAAAGTTGTGCGTTTGCTGCCTGCATTAGTCATGCAGCAAGATGAAGCTGAGCAGGTGGTTGATACTACTTGTCAATTAATAAGGGAGTTTTTGAATAGTTGACCAGATGAGATAAATGATTTTTATATCTGATCAATTATTTTTATATTTTATGCAACTTAGGCATTATCTGCAGTTTAGTGATTTTAGTCGTGAAGAATACGCGTATTTATTTGAACGCGCCCGCTGGATAAAGCGGGAGTTCAAGGCATATCGGCGTTATTGGCCATTGACTGATCGAACGCTAGCTATGATCTTTGATAAAAGCTCTACGCGTACCCGTTTATCATTTGAAGCGGGTATGAGCCAATTGGGTGGTGCAGCTATTTATCTTTCTACACGGGATACACAGTTGGGGCGGGGTGAGCCGGTGGAAGATGCAGCACGCGTGATATCACGTATGGTTGATATCATCATGGTACGCACGCATAAACATGACACGATTCAGCGTTTTGCTGAAAACTCACGTGTGCCGGTTATTAATGGTTTGACTGATGAATACCATCCTTGCCAAATTTTGGGTGATATATTCACCTATACCGAAATAAAAGGAAATATCGCCGGTAAAACAGTTGCCTGGATTGGTGATGCGAATAATATGTGTAGTACATGGTTACAAGCAGCAGAAATATTTGACTTTACCATGCATGTTTCCACGCCACCAGGGTATGACATTGATCCGGGCCTCATTGGTTTAAACGGTAGCAATCATTTTAAAAAGTTTACAAATCCCATGGATGCTGTGAATGGCGCGGATTTGGTTACCACTGACGTTTGGACGAGCATGGGATTTGAGGACGAGACCGAGCAAAGAAAAAATGATTTTGCTGCGTTTTGTGTGGATTCAGAGATGATGTCCGCAGCTAAAAGTGACGCAGTATTTATGCACTGTTTGCCAGCGCATCGCGGAGAAGAAGTTTCTGCAGATGTGATCGATGGCCCTCAATCAGTTGTTTGGGACGAAGCAGAGAACCGCTTGCATACACAAAAAGCATTAATTGAATATTTGCTACTGGGAAAGTTAACAATACAAGGTTAAACAGCATTAAATAAAAATGAAAAAACTAAATAAAGTCGTCCTGGCCTTTTCTGGCGGGCTGGATACATCCGTGATCTTGAAATGGTTGCAGGATACCTATCAATGTGAAGTGGTGACTTTTACCGCCGACGTTGGTCAGGGTGAAGAAGTGGAGCCGGCGCGTGCAAAAGCTGAGCAATTAGGTGTCAAGGAAATTTATATTGATGACTTACGCGAAGAGTTTGTGCGTGATTTTGTTTTTCCGATGTTTCGTGCCAATACCGTTTATGAAGGCGAATATTTGTTGGGAACAAGCATTGCGCGGCCATTGATTGCGAAAAGACAAATTGAAATTGCTCAGGAAACAGGTGCCGATGCGGTTTCACATGGTGCAACGGGCAAAGGCAATGATCAGGTTCGTTTTGAGTTGGGTTATTATGCCTTGCAGCCGGATATACATGTGGTCGCCCCTTGGCGAGAGTGGGATCTAACATCCAGGGAAAAATTGATGGCATATGCTGAACAGCATGGCATACCCGTCGAGATGAAAAAGACGGTTGGTTCGCCCTATAGTATGGATGCAAATTTATTGCATATATCTTATGAAGGCCGGGCATTAGAAAACCCCGCAACTGAGCCGGAAGAGTCGATGTGGCGCTGGAGTGTTTCACCTGAACAGGCGCCTGATGAAGCTGAGTATTTGGATTTGCAGTTTGAATGTGGTGATGTGGTTGCGCTAAATGGGCATAAACGATCGCCAGCAGAAGTTTTGCAAGAGCTGAATCAATTGGGTGGAAAACATGGCATTGGCCGATTGGATTTGGTTGAGAACCGCTATGTCGGGATGAAATCCCGTGGTTGTTATGAAACACCAGGGGGTACAATTTTGTTACGTGCGCATAGAGCGATAGAGTCCATTACACTGGATCGTGAGGTGGCGCATTTAAAAGATGATTTGATGCCGCGCTATGCAACGTTAATATATAACGGCTTCTGGTGGAGTCCAGAGCGTCAAATGATGCAGACTATGATTGACGCCACACAGGAAAAAGTCAATGGTTGGGTGCGGGTCAAGTTATATAAAGGGAATGTGATTGTGGTCGGGCGAGATTCGCAGACTGATTCATTATTTGATTCAAATGTAGCAACATTTGAAGATGATGCCGGTGTTTATGACCAAATGGATGCCGCAGGCTTTATCAAGTTAAATGCTTTAAGATTAAGAATTGCCGCGAGTATGGGAAAGGGAAAGCATAAAAGCTAAAGTATTAACGCATATTAAGAAACGCAAGTTAATTCGATTCAGATACCTCAATATAAAGAGGAGTGAGCATGCCTTCGTTTGATATTGTTTCAGAAGTTGACAAGCAGGAAGTCAGAAATGCGCTTGAACAAGTCAATAAAGAAGTGACAACAAGATTTGATTTCAAGGGTTCTGATGCACGCGTAGAGCAGGCGGATTATGTGTTAACAATCTATGCGGATGATGAATTCAAGCTTGGCCAGGTTTTGGATATTCTGAGAACAAAATTAACCAAGCGTAATGTTGATGTGCGGTGCCTGGACAAAGGTGAGATCGAAAAGGTCAGCGGAAACAAAGTTAAGCAACAGGTTACCGTAAGGACAGGCCTGGAAACAGATTTGGCTAAAAAGATTGTACGTGCCATTAAGGACAGTAAATTAAAGGTGCAGGGAAGCATACAAGGCGATTCTGTTCGTATTACAGGTTCTAAAAGAGATGTGCTGCAAGAAGCGATACAGCTCACGAAAAAAGTTGTTGAAGACTTTCCGTTGCAATTTCAAAACTTTAGAGATTAAATGGAAACGTATCGCAATTGTATAAATCGAAGGGATCTATCGTGCATATTCTTTTGACGGCTTATATATAATAATGAGCAGTGATCTTTACTTGACACAGGGCGATAAACCCCATAGAATCCGCTCTCTTTTTTACGCATCTTAGGTAAATTTTGAGGTGCGAAATTGCTAACCAAACTTAGCAATTTTAATTAAAATAAAATTCAGAAATATTACGGACGGCTATTAGGCCGTCCCAGTTTTTTAGGACACGCAAATGCCGACAATTAGTCAGTTAGTACGCAAACCTCGCGTCGCAAAACGAGTGAAAAGTAACGTTCCTGCGTTGGAAAGTAGTCCGCAGAAGAGGGGTGTGTGTACTCGCGTATATACAACGACACCAAAGAAACCGAATTCAGCTTTACGTAAGGTAGCTAGAGTGCGGTTAACTAATGGTTATGAGGTCTCCAGCTATATCGGCGGTGAGGGTCACAACTTGCAGGAGCACTCTGTTGTATTGATACGTGGTGGTCGTGTGAAGGATTTGCCGGGTGTTCGTTATCATACAGTTAGAGGGAGCTTGGATACGGCTGGCGTTAAAGACCGTAAGCAAGGGCGTTCCAAGTATGGTTCAAAGAAACCTAAGACAGAGTAAGCTGTTAGAAATCAGAAATAGTTTGTTGATAATAAGTTAGTAGCGAAACACATGGGGTTGCATAATGCCTAGACGCAGAGAAGTTCCAAAACGTGAAATATTGCCGGATCCGAAATACCACAATGTCGAGCTGGCAAAGTTTGTCAATGTGCTCATGACGCGCGGTAAAAAATCAGTTGCGGAGAGGATAATTTACGGTGCATTGGATATGATTGAGAAGAAAACAGGTGGTGATCCAATGGAAGTGTTTACGCTGGCATTAACCAATGTACGTCCGATTGTTGAGGTTAAGAGTCGTCGCGTGGGTGGTGCTAATTATCAAGTTCCAGTTGAAGTGAGGTCAGTACGACGTAACGCATTAGCGATGCGATGGTTACGTGATGCAGCCAGGAAAAGAAGCGAGAAGTCAATGGATATCAGATTGGCTGGTGAGCTTTCTGAGGCAGCTGAAGGCCGCGGTGGAGCGGTTAAGAAGCGTGAAGAAGTGCATAGAATGGCGGAATCCAATAAGGCATTCTCACACTTTAGATTCTAAAGAATCCGCTGTATAGCGTGAAAGTGTAGAAGAGATTAAAACAAACCAATTTAAGTAGTGTAATAAACGTAAGGCGTTATACTTGTGGCAAGAAAAACCCCTATACATCTGTATAGAAACAACGGCATTATGGCGCATATTGACGCCGGTAACACGACGACGACTGAGCGTGTGCTTTTCTATACAGGTGTGTCGCATAAAATTGGCGAGGTTCATGATGGTGCAGCTACCATGGACTGGATGGAGCAAGAGCAAGAAAGGGGTATCACTATTACATCAGCAGCAACCACTTGTTTTTGGAGTGGCATGGATGGAACTTATCCGGAGCATCGGGTAAACATCATTGATACACCGGGTCACGTTGATTTTACCATTGAGGTTGAGCGCTCGTTACGCGTGCTTGATGGTGCGTGTACCGTGTTTTGTGCAGTTGGTGGTGTGCAGCCACAAACAGAAACAGTATGGCGGCAAGCTAATAGATATAAAGTACCCCGTTTGGCATTTGTCAATAAAATGGATCGGTCGGGCGCTGACTTTTTGCGTGTATATGAGCAAATTAAAACACGCTTGAAAGCGGTTCCAGTTCCAATACAGCTACCTATCGGAGCGGAAGACAAGTTTGAAGGTGTTGTTGATTTAGTGAAGATGAAGGCTATCTACTGGGATGATGCAACACGTGGTATCGAGTTTGAAGAGCGTGATATTCCGGCGGACATGCTTGATTCGGCGAAAGAGTGGCAAGAAAAGATGGTGGAAACAGCAGCCGAGGCAGATGAGGATTTGATGAATAAGTATCTTGAGAATGGTGAGCTTGAAATCTCGGATATTAAGAAAGGCTTGCGTGAGCGCACGATAAATAACGAGATCGTACCTATGTTGTGCGGTACGGCATTTAAGAATAAAGGCGTTCAGGCTATGCTGGATGCGGTCTTGGATTATATGCCATCACCTGTAGACGTGTTGGCTATTCAGGGTGAAAAAGAAAATGGCGATCCAGCTCAAAGAAAATCAGACGATAATGAGCCATTTTCGGCATTAGCGTTTAAAGTGGCAACTGATCCTTATGTGGGCCAGTTAATATTTTTCAGGGTTTACTCTGGCGTTGTTAAATCGGGTGATACGGTTTATAACCCAGTTAAGGGTCGTAAAGAAAGAATTGGCCGAATATTACAGATGCATGCAAATCAGCGTGAAGAAATTAAAGAAGTGCGTGCTGGAGATATTGCGGCAGCTGTAGGATTAAAAGATGTAGTAACAGGTGATACCCTGTGTGATACTCAAAAAGTTATTACACTAGAGCGGATGGATTTTCCCGATCCTGTTATTCATGTTGCGGTTGAGCCAAAAACAAAAGTTGATCAGGAAAAAATGGGTATCGCGCTTAATCGATTGGCGCAAGAAGATCCGTCATTTAGAGTGCGTACTGATGAAGAATCCGGTCAAACTATTATTTCCGGTATGGGTGAATTGCACTTGGAAATTATTGTAGATCGCATGCGCCGTGAATTTAGCGTTGAAGCAAATGTGGGTGCGCCGCAAGTGGCATACCGGGAAGCGATAAAGAAGCATGTGGAAGTAGAAGGCAAGTTCGTCAAGCAGTCTGGTGGTCGCGGTCAATATGGCCATGTATGGTTTAAAATGGGCCCCAATGAGACTGGCAAAGGCTTTGAGTTTGTTGATGAGATTAAGGGCGGTGCGGTACCAAGAGAATATATTCCGGCTGTTGAGAAGGGATTGCTGGAAACATTGCCGAATGGTGTCTTAGCCGGGTATCCAGTTGTGGATGTCAAAGTAACGTTGTTTGATGGTTCGTATCATGATGTGGATTCAAATGAAAATGCGTTTAAAATGGCTGCTTCGATGGCATTTAAAGATGGCATGCGTAAAGCAAATCCTGTCTTGCTTGAACCCATGATGGCGGTAGAAGTTGAAACGCCTGATGATTTCATGGGCAATGTTGTGGGTGATTTGTCTTCCAGGCGTGGCATGATACAAGGCATGGATGATTCGCCGGGTATGAAGATTGTGCGTGCAGAAGTACCATTGTCAGAGATGTTTGGTTATTCAACGGCACTAAGGTCGGCTACGCAGGGTAGAGCAACGTACTCGATGGAATTTAAGCATTATGCAGAAGCACCCAAGAATGTTGCGGAAGCAATAATCAACAAAAAGTAATTGTTTGAAGTTTAAAGGATAGGTCATGTCAAAAAGTAAATTTGAGCGTTCGAAGCCACACGTCAATGTAGGAACGATTGGCCATGTGGATCATGGGAAGACGACGTTAACAGCGGCGATCACCACGATATTGACGAAGAGTTTTGGTGGTGAAGCGAAGAGTTATGCACAAATTGACTCAGCGCCGGAAGAGCGCAACCGTGGCATTACAATTAACACGGCACATGTGGAATATGAAACAGTAAATCGCCACTATGCGCATGTGGATTGCCCGGGTCATGCTGATTATGTTAAGAACATGATTACCGGTGCTGCGCAAATGGATGGTGCTATTCTGGTTGTATCAGCCGCAGATGGTCCAATGCCTCAAACGCGTGAACATATCTTGTTGGCCCGTCAAGTTGGCGTGCCCTACATCATTGTGTACATGAATAAAGCGGACATGGTTGATGATGCCGAGCTGCTGGAACTGGTTGAAATGGAAATACGTGAACTGTTATCTAAATATGATTTCCCTGGTGATGACACACCGATTATTGTGGGATCGGCATTGAAAGCGCTGGAGGGCGACCAAAGCGATATCGGTGAGCCGTCCATCATGAAACTGGCCGAAGCATTGGACGCCTACATTCCGGAGCCAGAGCGTGCAATTGATGGTGCGTTTAGCATGCCTGTGGAAGACGTATTCTCGATTTCCGGGCGTGGTACTGTTGTAACGGGTCGTATTGAACGCGGCATTGTTAAAGTCGGTGAAGAAATCGAAATTGTTGGCCTCAAGCCAACATTAAAGACTGTTTGTACTGGCGTTGAAATGTTTAGAAAACTGCTAGATCAAGGCCAGGCAGGTGATAATGTCGGTGTATTGTTGCGTGGCACAAAACGTGAAGAAGTAGAGCGTGGTCAGGTATTGGCGAAACCGGGCAGTATTTCACCGCACACAAAATTTACCGCTGAGATTTATGTATTGAGTAAAGAAGAAGGCGGGCGTCACACACCGTTCTTCCCGGGCTATCGTCCACAGTTTTATTTTAGAACAACAGACGTCACAGGCGCTATTGAATTGCCGGCAGGTACAGAAATGGTTATGCCTGGTGACAATGTGTCAGTGACAGTGAATTTGATTGCGCCGATTGCAATGGAAGAAGGCTTGCGCTTTGCCATCCGTGAAGGTGGCCGAACCGTTGGTGC
>JAJFJK010000120.1 GCA_021774075.1 Nitrosomonas sp.
ATTGATGTTTACATACTACTTGAATATATTTCAAAGTCTCAGGGAAAGGTCAGGCTATACTCACAATGTTTGCTGACTTTCTGAGGAGACTCTAAGTAACTTCTGAGCGACTACTTAAAAGGGCGGGTTTTTCCTTGCTCAGAGCGACGTATTACTTCAACAATTTCTACTGTCACTGATCCATGTTTATCATTCATTTTTATAAAAAATGGTGGGTTTTATGCAGGCCGATACTCAAATTCTGCGCGTACGATACCATGATCGGTAGAACCATTCTCTTTGTGATCGTCAGAATTCAGGTGATCATTGGTTATTTCCATGCCTTTAAATGCCCAGATTCTCTTGCGGCTATTGTCATAGAATTCTTGACTGACTAGAATATGATCCAGTGATTCACGGGTTTTATTGTAAACATGCGTGTAATACACATCGCGCTGGCTACGGTATTCCTGCAGGGTTCCAACGGAATATAAATCAACATCACTGCCGCCTTTTGACAGGCCGGACAGTAGATAATTGGGCTGCCCGGTAATAATGTTTAGCGTATTACTCTGTTGGCTATCATTCAGGTCGCCTATGACCACAACCGGCGTATTTGTTCCTTTCATTTGTTCGGTCAGAATCAGCCGTAACGCTGCTGCTTCAGCGGTGCGCCGAATGGTTGAGATTGCGCTGCCGATGGCTTCGTTATGTTTGGAATGAGTTGGTGCCGAGTACCACGGTTCACGATAGATTGAGGTAGGCCGTTTGGATTTGAAGTGGCACACATACACATGAATTCTCTTGCCGTTTGAGCGCGGCTTTATCTGAAAGTGCAGGATAGGGCGCGAGAAAGAATTGATTTTAACGGAAATATCAGAAGCTTGATCATCATCGCCACCACTGCGAAGCTCAAGAATATCAGGAAAAGCATTAATCCATTCCGGTTCTCCGACCAGAATATTTGACTTCACAGCAGCGGCACAAATAATTTTTTGCCCGCTATGATTTGGTGGAACCAACAGCGTATAGTCACTGGTTAAGCCCGCCGCTGTATAGACGTTTTGCAGTGATTCAAGATGCCAAAGTTCTTGAAATGCCCACACATCTGTTTCCAAATTAGCGAGTAAACTGCCCATCCAGCTAATTTTTTTATCGTATTCGCCCTGGCTCCATCCATTTGCATTAGTGTATATGCGTAATCCAGGTTCATTAAGATTATAGAGATTACAGGTCGCAAAACTTAGTTTTGTTCGTGACATTTCATTTCTCCTAAAAAGTGCTGATATGTACGATTTATACTGCTCGCAGACAAGTTGTGAGATTAATGGGCTAAAGTCGCTCTACGCTGTAACCCTTTGCGGAAAGCTGCGCCAGCAAACCATCGTCACCGACTAAATGTAGTGCACCAACTAAAACAAATTCAACTTCTTTCGTTGTTAATAGGGCTTCAATTTGTGGCATCCAGGCGTTATTTCGCTGTACCAGTAAATTGTCATAGGTGCTTGGGTGGTTTTTTATGAAGGGTGTCAGGGCGATTTTATTGAGCTTTTCGAGATCACCCTGCCGCCAAGCGGATTTTAGTTTTTTCCAGGTGGCGGGCAGTTTTTTAATATCTTTCAATGTATAGGCAATTAAATCATCTTCATGTCCCTCCCCCATGGTGGAGATGAACGAAAACTGTTGTTCTGCAGTTTCTAGTTGACCCAGTTTTTTGCCGTCTTGTCTGGCTTTTTCGTTGTAGAAATCATCCACGCCTGCTGCGTCAATTCCCAATTCTTGGAGCTCCAACACGGTTAGCATCATGGCCACCATGCCGGGTTTGAAGTTGGTAATGATGGCCATTGGGAGGCCTCTGCTGAGGCAATATTTTTCCAGTGCCAGATAGGTGTCTTCACGTAAAAACTGTTTTAAATTATTGCCATCAGTGAAAATCATTTCGCTCAACATCTTGAGTTGATAATCTGGATCCTTAATTTTTTGTATGTCGGTTTCAAAAACCAGGCGTTCAGATTGGTTATAAGCTTGTTCAAATGAAGGGGGCAACGGGTAATCCGACGGGCTTAGCAGGTGAATGGTGCCGCCAATAAACAGCTGATGCCCGTCTTTTTGCACTTTCCATACGGGCGCATTTGCGTAGGCGGGAAGCGCGAAAATAAATACACAAAAGAACAGGATGTAGCGATATATTCTGGTTTTCATTCAGTGCACCTTTAAAAAACCTCGTTTTTGCGTAAATCCAATGGTGTTGCTGTAATTATTTATCAACGATAAAGATTTTGCGCTATGTTTGCTGTAATGGCTTCGGTTCATCCGGTTCATCGCTCCAGGCAATGGCGTGATAATCAAAGCCTTTCTCTATTGTGGGTTTGATAATATCGAAGAAGGGCGAGATGTCAAAATCTCGCGGCGTATACAAACTATGATGGCGAATTTGGTACACCTCTGCGTAGTAATCCGCGCACGCTGGATCATCAGACCACTCACGTTTGACTTCGGGCAGAATGGGGAAATGTACGGATTGAAATGCCTGCGCAATTAGTGTGGAGCAGATGGCGCGGGTTGGGTCGCCACTGCCTAGCGCCAGAAGTCGTCGTCGGAGTCGTGTTGGAACGGGTGCCATAGGCAACAGATAACGTGCAAGATCCAAGATGTTTTTGAGATCATATTGATGACCTATACGCGCAATGACGAAATCGACCACTTTCTTGCGGTCTTCATCGCTCAGGCCGACCGGGCGGCAAATTCGGGTGTGCATATGTGCATAGTGCGCGAGCGTTAAGGCACGCACGCCTTCTTCCAGATCCGCTTCCACCAAGGTTAATGGCATTTGCCATGATTCATGTGGAGGATGCGCGTCACCGATATACAGTGCTGCATGTGACCAGGTCGATTGTGTCAGGTATTTGATTGGTATACTGATACGTGTATCACCTTCGACCAGCAGAACATCTGCGGGCTGCAGTGTTTCAATAAGCTGTTCCTGGCTGACGGTCGTAATCTGGGTGCTTTGCTGGACAGGCTTCGACAGAAAGTGTGCCAGTTTGTGCCCCCAAATTTCTGTTAGCCTGCCCATTTAATGGTTTCCTTGCTTAAGGATTTGTGTGGAAGTACATGGTTTATTCTTTATCTGCGCCGGACATAAGCAATTTAATTAATAACACGATTAAAAAGGGAATGGTGCTTAAGCCGGTTATCAGATAGTGTTCATCAGTAAACTGATCACCCTCGTCCATTATGATATAAACGGAAAAGATAATAATGGGAAATGCAATGGTGATAATTTGTAAATAGGTAAATAATCGTTTCATCAGCTGACTGCCTCTTTGGTTGGATTTTTATTATTCAAAGTATATTCTCCTTAACAATGCGTGCTGAGTGCAAGTTTATTTGCTTGTTTTTGGTGATGCGGATACATCATTGTGTGAATTTATGTAATAAGCGGGTTAAAATTATAACTTTATAAGTTATTTTAAAATTTACTGCAATGGAACCGGTTCTGATTATTACCAATTTTCCAGATAAAAAAGGCGCTGTTGCGCTGGCCGAAAAACTGATTGACGAACGCTTGTCAGCTTGTGTCAATGTGCTGGCTGCATGTACCTCGGTTTATCGCTGGCAGGATAAAATTGAATCTGCTGAAGAGATACCGATTCTGATCAAAACGCAGCGACAACATTATGACCGGGTGGAGCAGATCATAAAGACGATGCATCCATATGAACTGCCAGAAGTGATCATTGTCCCTGTAAGTGGTGGGTTACCGACTTATTTGCAATGGATCATTGATGAAACACAACTATCTGACTAATAATACTGAATATGCTATGCGCTTAATCCAATTTTTATTACTTTTATTTTGCCTGACCAGCACCAACATTGCTGCACAAGAAAGCGGATCGTTTAATCTGTTTTCAAAACTGCAGGAATTGGGTATTAATCTGGGGCAGTCGAATCAGCAAGAGCTTTTGCCGCCGGACGAAGCATTCAAGATGTCGGTGGAAGTGCGTGATGCCAATACCTTAATTGCAAATTTCACCCCGGCAAAAGACTATTATCTTTATCGCGACAAAATTGCCTTTGAACCGCAACAGGAAGGCACTTTCATCGAAAAAATAAGCCTGCCGCCGGGTAAGATGAAAGACGATATGACGTTTGGTGAAACGGAGGTTTATTACAAACCGATTCAGGCGATTATCTCGTTAAAACGCGAGGCTTCTGAGACAGAGCAACCACTGACATTGGCCGCCACCTATCAGGGCTGTAATGAGCCAATCGGCGTGTGTTATGCGCCGATCAACAAAGAGGTTAATCTGACTCTGCCGGCCATGAAAGTTATTGATGCTGTTGCTGAAGCGGTTAGTGGCAGTGCTGCAGCAGCGAAGGTTGATGCCACGGCTGAATTATTCCAAATGCCGTCCAGAGTGCCTGCCATTGAAACAGAAGCTTACAAAATAGACCGGATGTTTGAAACGGGGAATTTCTGGCTGATTCTAACCGGCTTTTTTGGTATTGGCTTGTTGTTGGCATTTACGCCTTGTGTGTTTCCGATGTTTCCTATTTTATCGGGCATTATTGCTCGCCGAGGCAAACATATTACCAAAGGGCATGGTTTCATTTTAGCGTTGGCTTATGTGCTTGGCATGGCAATTACCTATGCGGCGGCGGGTGTGGCTGCCGGGCTTTCAGGCGCGATGTTGTCGGCTGCATTACAAAATGCCTGGGTGTTGGGCTCATTTGCATTGGTGTTTGTGTTGTTATCTTTTTCCATGTTTGGGTTTTATGAATTGCAAATGCCGGGCAGTATTCAAAGTAAGCTTTCAGAAGAAGCCGGGCATCTCAAGGGTGGACATTTAACCGGCGTGTTCGGCATGGGTGCATTGTCTGCAATAATTGTGGGGCCCTGCGTTGCCGCGCCACTGGCGGGTGCGTTGTTGTATATCAGTCAAACGCGTGATGTTGTTTTAGGCGGCTCGGCGCTGTTTGTTATGGCGCTGGGTATGGGTGTGCCACTGTTGTTATTGGGCACATCAGCGGGCGCATTATTGCCCAAAGCCGGGCCATGGATGGAGTCTATTAAGCAATTCTTCGGCGTGTTGCTACTGGCTGTTGCAATCTGGTTAATCTCACCGGTTATTAATGAAGTGGTGCATATGTTGTTATGGGCGGCATTATTAATCATCTCTGCAACGTACCTGCACGCCATCGACCCGTTACCTGAAAGAGCATCCGGTCTGAGGAAATTTCTTAAAGGTGTAGGCGTTATTGCAATGCTGGTTGGTTTTGCACTGTTGATCGGTGTTTTGTCGGGTAGCCGTGATGTTTTACAGCCGCTGTCAAAAATTAATTTCGCCAGTGCGAGTGTTGGCAGCAATGGCGAAATGGCAATGTATCCCAATGGGCATCTGCCTTTTCAACGGGTAAAATCGGTCGCGGAATTGGATGAAATTATCCACCAATCGAAAGATAAATATGTCATGGTGGATTTTTATGCGGATTGGTGTATTTCTTGCAAGGAAATGGAGCGCTTCACACTTTCCGATGCGAGTGTGCAAGCGCGTTTACAAGATGTTGTGTTGTTACAAGTTGATGTGACTGACGGTACGCCCGATGATGCCGAATTATTGAGACGCTTTAAACTGTTCGGCCCGCCGGGTATTTTGTTTATTGATCGTGAAGGCAATGAAGTCCCCGACATTAGAATTATCGGCTTCTTGAATAAAAATGATTTTCTGACGGTGCTGAATGCGGTGCTGATTTAATTATAAGTGCCCATAAGGAACAAACCAAATGCAGCGGTGGGTTATTCTCCGCTGTCTTTTCAAACAAAGGTTCATAGATGTCAAAATTAAAACAGGCGGCACTATTCTTAGGTGCTGCAGTCTTCGCTTTATCTGCTGGTTTTCTATTTCGCGCACAGTCTATGGAAAGCCCACCGTTATCTAGCGAAGAAAGTAAGCAGGGAGCGGCAGCTATTCTTGCAGCAACTTTGCCGGATATATATGGGGAAAATCAGGCTGTTTCACAATGGTCTGGCAATGTGTTGGTGGTGAATTTTTGGGCGACCTGGTGTGAGCCATGCCGCGAAGAAATTCCGGAATTCATTGAAACACAAGATAAGTTTCGTGATCAGGGGCTGGTGTTTTTAGGTGTTGCACTGGACCGGGAAGAGCCAGTGATTTCTTACAGCCATGAGTTTGGTATTAACTATCCGGTGTTAATTGGAAATTTAAGTACCTGGTCCATCGCTGAATCTGCCGGCAATGTGCATTCTGTATTACCTTACACCGTGGTTATTGACCACCAAGGTGAAATTGTGGAAACCTATTTGGGTCGTGTTCATCAGAAAGATCTTGAGGAACTGGTGATTCCATTGCTGCGGGATAAATCACTTGCCGTGCGGCACGAACATGCCGGTTTGTGATGTCCTTTGATGCAAACAGCATATGCAACCGGCTGACATCGTACTGATTATTCATTTTCTTTATGTGCTGTTTGTGGTTGGCAGCGTGCCGGTAATCTGGATTGGTGCATGGTTTAAGTTGCAGTTTGTACGAAACCGCTGGTTTCGTTTTTTGCATCTTGGGGCAATTCTGTTTGTTGTTGCTGAATCATTAATGGGCGTCGTTTGCCCGCTCACCGTTTGGGAAAATACCCTGCGCCAGATTGAAACAGACAGTAGTTTTATCCAGCACTGGTTACATCAAATTATGTTTTATAACGTACCGGAAGGCGTGCTGACAACGGTTTATATCTTGTTTGCTGCTTTGGTGGCCGCTACGTTTAAATGGATACCGCCGAATTCCCGTAGTAGTTATTGATTACCCTGAAGTAATTGTTTCTTCTGAAGCCGGTATCACCATCTCTTCAATGGTCGGTTCAAATATTTCTTCGTCAAACGCTGTATCACCATCGACCACCGGTTTGCCTTGCGTTTTTAGATTACAAAAATCATAGCGCGATGTATCCGCCAAATGTGATAGCTGGATATTTTGTAAGGATCTGAACATGGTCTCCAGTCTGCCGGGAAATTTCTTATCCCACTGTTGCATCATTTCCTTGACGGCCTGGCGTTGCAAATTTTTTTGCGAGCCACATAAATTGCAGGGAATAATCGGAAAATCCGCAATGGCTGCATATGCGGCCAAATCTTTTTCCTTACAATAAGTGAGTGGACGAATGACAATATGCTGACCGTCATCACTTACCAATTTGGGCGGCATGGCTTTTAATTTGCCACCATAAAACATATTCAGAAACAGGGTTTCAAGAATATCATCGCGGTGATGACCGAGGGCTATTTTGGTTGCGCCCAATTCACCGGCAACGCGATACAGGACACCTCTGCGTAAGCGTGAGCAAAGACTGCAAGTTGTTTTACCTTCTGCGATAACGCGTTTCACGACGCTGTAGGTATCTTGTTCAACAATACGGAAGGGTATGCCAATTTTAGTTAAATAGTCAGGCAAGACTTGTGCGGGAAAGCCAGGTTGTTTTTGATCCAGATTGACCGCAATCAATTCAAATTGTATCGGCGCATGTTCTTGTAAATTTCTCAAAATATCCAGCAGCGCGTAGCTGTCTTTGCCGCCGGAGAGGCAAACCATCACCCGGTCACCTGCTTCGATCATGTTGTAATCAGCAATTGCTGTGCCAACGTGGCGCCGTAAGCGTTTGTGCAGCTTATTGGTGTTATAGCGTTGTTGTTTTAGCGTCATGTTAGTGCTTTGCCTGCGTGCTGATGTGAAAGCAACGGATGTTGGCTGAATAATGGACAAAAGTGTAGGAACGATTTAGCATTGTTATATTCTAATTATGGGCGGATGGTTGAGGGGTTTAAAAAAATCATGAGGGAAAATCCTATGAACAGGTTCATATTGATTATATCATTTGTGTTCTTGCTCTTGGTTTCCTGCACTATTGTCGCAACGACTAACCGTCCTAAAATTGAATCGAATGTTGTTATCGGCAAAGTAGCAAACCTAAGTGATGTATCGCGTATCATCACGTTGACACAAGTTGATAATATGTTTTTGCCTGGTGAGATTACGGTATTTGAGGGCGAAACTATCAAGTTTGTTATAAAAAACAAAGGTAACAAAAAACATGAGTTTCTTATCGGTTCTAAGGCAGATTTAAAAAAATCTGCCAAAATGAGACGTATGTTTCCTGATTTGAATCAATCGGAATCTGGTTTAATACAACTTGAACCAGGGGAACAAAAGGAACTGGTTTGGCAGTTTACCAATGTGGGAGTAGTAGATTTTGCTTGTCCATTACCTGGTCATTTTAAGAAAATGCGCGGAAAAATATTTGTGGAGAAAAAATGAAAATACGAGTTGCTACCTTATTAGCTGGAACAATCTTTACAGCAAGCCTTCTCAGTATGGCTTCTCAAGCGGTTGCGACAACAACGGTTGAAGTCTATAAAAGCCCAACTTGTGGGTGCTGTTCTAAATGGGTAGACCATATGCGTGACCATGGCTTCACGGTTAAAACGCGAGATGTTGGGAACAAAGAAATCAGAGAGAAAGTTGGTATGTCCTCTACACTGGGTTCTTGCCATACGGCTTTGGTCAATGGTTATGTCATGGAAGGGCATATTCCTGCACCGGATATCATACGTTTTCTCAGAGAAAAACCGAAGGCACTTGGTTTAGCCGTACCTGATATGCCACATGGTTCGCCGGGTATGGAAGGCTCACGTGTTGACCCTTACAATGTGCTGTTGGTTAAAGAGCGCAACGATACACGCAGACAAACCGAAGTCTATAATCGCTATGATCCCTATGCTCAGAAAAGGGCGCAACCGGCACCTGCCAGCACAGAACCAGCTAAAGGCGGTTCAGTAATGCGCTTGCAATAATCTGGCGATTTGTACATGAAAATACGTAATTTTCTGCTGGTCAGCATGGTTGTGCTGATTGCGGCCTGTGGTGAACCTGCGCAACACCGGATCAACAGTGAAACAGGCATGGTGGAGCGAATTTTTGATGAAAATCAAATCAAACATGGCGAAGCGGTTTACGTGGCAAATTGTGTTGTTTGTCATGGTCATAATGGGGAAGCTACATCGGAATGGCGTAAGACCGGCCCAGATGGAAAATACCCGCCGCCGCCACTGAATGGCACTGCGCACACATGGCACCACTCAACGGAAGTTTTGAAAAGAACCATACTGAAAGGTGGCCCGCCGGAATTTGGTTCCATGCCTGCCTGGGAAGATAAGTTGACTGAACAGCAGGTTGACGATGTGATCGTCTGGATTAAATCATTATGGCCGGATGAAATTTATGATGTATGGTACAAGAATTTTGAAGGTAAATAATATGTAGCTGTTTGGCTCTATAACTGCGTCAAACATGCTCATTTACAGGTATAAACTGCGTATGTTTTCCTGGTTTTGAAACCAAACAGCAGCAATCTAAATAGCTACAGGGCGCTTCTAAAAATTCAGAGTTCGCCCAAATGCAAGGCGCAGAAAAAACTTTGCAGCGCTGCATATGTTTGATATGTAAGCAATAAATTTTTTCTGTAACACAGCAGTTGGGATGAAATTTGGATTTTTAGAAGTGCCCTACATGGTATTGAGTAATATATATGATTATAGTGATTTCACCTGCCAAAACGCTGGATTTTGAAACGCCGCCGAAGACGAAGAAATTCACTTTGCCGGCGTTTCTTGATGATTCGGCAGCGCTTATCGATCAACTGCGTGCGCTAGCGCCTGATCAAATCGGCAAGCTGATGTCCATCAGCCCAAAATTGGCAACCTTGAATTCAAATCGCTATTACGATTGGACATTACCTTTTAATCCTGAAAATGCAAAACAGGCCGTGCTTGCTTTTAAGGGTGATGTCTATACCGGTCTGGATGCCGCGTCATTAAACACCGCTGAATTAACATTTGCACAGCATCATTTGCGTATGCTGTCCGGTTTATATGGCATATTGCGTCCATTGGATCTTATGCAGGCTTATCGACTGGAAATGGGTACCCAGTTTAAAAATGATCGTGGCAACAATTTATATGAATTTTGGGGTGATGCGATTACTCAGGCGATTAATCAGGACTTGAAAAAACAGAAAACAAGCACGCTGATCAATTTGGCATCCAACGAATATTTTAAATCTATCAAGACCAAGCAATTAAACGCTGATGTGATCACGCCAATTTTTAAAGACCAGAAGAATGGCGTGTATAAAATTATCAGCTTTTTTGCAAAAAAAGCACGCGGCCTGATGAGTCGCTATATTATTCAGAATAAACTGACCAATCCTGAAAGTATCAAAGCGTTTGATCTTGCGGGTTATCGTTTCGACAAAAGCAGCAGTAGTGATAATGAATGGATTTTTATTCGTGATGAACTCAAGGGGCGGGGTACTAAATGAGTAGAGAAAATCTGATTGAACTGGCAAAAGCTTATGTTGATTTATCTAATAAGCATCAACTTAAAAAAATAGAACCCATGTTTATGGGTGATGCCATTTATCATTCAGAGTTTTTTGGTGAATATAAAGGACGTATCGTCATCTATGAGATGATGGTCAGTTTTTTTACGCGTTTTCTGGATGTGTATTGGGATGTAACAGATTACCGGCCTACTGAAGATAATGGTGTTGAATTTGAGTTTGTAATGACTGCCACAGATGCCGCATCAGGTGAGCGCGTAGAACGCCATGGTGTGGAATGTATCTACTTTACGTCAGAAGGGCTGATCAGCCGTATTGCTGTGAGTAAACCCTGCGAACAACGTCAATCGCTTTGAGGGTCCTTGAGGTACTAACTATAGTTTTGTTTCCCAACGTTTCTCCACAGCGGTTAAAATGCCGCGCAAGATATTTACTTCTTCTCTTTCAAGCCGGGAACGTGAAAACAAGCGGCGCATACGTTGCATCAGGCGCTTGGGTTCTGCGGGATTAAGAAAATCGCTGCTAACCATGACGCGTTCCAGGTGTTCATAAAAAAACTCAATGTCCTTAAACTTGGCCGGTGTTCTAACCTGATGTTCCTGTTGTTCAATACTGGGCATGGCCATGTATAGCTCATAGGCGATGACCTGTACCGCGCTGGCAAGATTCAACGAAGAATAATCCGGATTGGTTGGAATATTGATCGTCATTTGACATTTACTCACCTCAGCAGTAGTCAACCCGGATGTTTCTGCGCCAAAAACCACTGCGACAGGATGTTGTTGAGCATGCTTGACCAATTCCAGTGCGCCCTGACGCGCGTCATAAACTTCATGCGCGAGCCCTCGTGAGCGTGCCGTAATCGCAGCGGCCACAATTGTATTGTCCAGGGCCCCATCAATATCTGCGTGCACATGAACATGCTCTAAAATATCCCGTGCACCAACCGCACGAATATCTGCCGCTTTATCAGGAAACGATTTCGGATTCACCAAATGCAATGATGTGAGTCCCATAGTTTTCATCGCCCGAGCAGTCGCGCCAATGTTACCGGGGTGGCTTGTATGGCTTAGGATAATACGAATGTTATCAAGTGGAGATGAAGATTTCATAGTGAGATTCAAGAGGTAACCAGTGAAGAAAATCGTGTTTGCTAGCGCAGTAAAATCAATTGAGGTATCGCGCTGGTATTGGCCCATACTATAGCATTTTGATTAAATTTTCGGCCGAGGAATTTAGATATCTCAAGATTTAGCCCAAGCACGCAAAAGCTTTTTTCAGCAGGCCAGATGCCCGGTGGGTCTGTGTTTATACTTTCGATTACTGAGTTTGAATAGCTTTTTAATACTTGAGACAGCTTTGTGTTCGCGGCTAGATTTCTTGCATTATTTTGAGGCTTGCTAAATGGATTGTATGCGGTGATGATTGTTGCGTAACATTCTTGATCTGCTGTTAACAGCTGTGATAAAGAATCGGAATATTGATTGATATGCAAGATGAACATTTCTGCGCCGGTACCGACCTGATAATTTGTAGCGAGATAATTAGCAATCAGATCTGTTGAAATATCAGCGTGTTTCAAAATTTACCCGCAACCGTATAAATTGTATTTGGCACTCCATCAGAAATATTGGCATTAAAAGGCCAAAAGATCAATTATAGTCACTAGCCCAATTTTCCATATTTTGGTTGTGAAGTTTCTCACATCGCTGTTTTCCATTCCTTGCTAAGCTAGACACATGTCGCCGTAGAACCAGAAAGAATTACACGTTAGCAAAGGATGAATTAATTTTTTGTTTTAGATTCAGGATTTTGAGGTGACTTAAAAGAGTGTTTATTTACCCATAGATACTGTGTGTTTTCGACGCTCACTCACTTAACTGTTTATTTACAAGAGAGTAGTTATGTCAGCCAATGCGGTTGCGGAAACAACACAAACAAAGCAAACGGCGCCACGTCGACGGGTATTGGTTTATACATTTATTGGGTTGCTGGTGGTTATTTCTTTTAGTTATTTTAGTTTGAACAATAGTCGAGATAATGCTGCCAATAACGATTTTTATCGAATCTTATACGAAGCCTCCAACAAGTTTAATGAAAACCTCAATCAGCTGCGCAAGATGCATGTGAATGAAGAAAACCCTAACTCTATTCGTACCCAGTTGCCCAGTTACAGTCGAATAAATCCCCAAGACAAAAGTCCGATCAAAGATCCTAAGTTTGATCTGAATGGACAAGAAATCTCAGTTGTAGATGGCTCAACCCCTAAAGCTAGTCTCGAAATTACGGATATTTTACCTTTCCCGAAACAAGGGTTTAGTCAATATCTTTTTGCAAGCAGTGTGGATAAAGTTCTCGCTACAGTTGGTCATGAAAAAAACATATCAATTGTTAGTTTGTCAAGTATAAGCAGAGAGATAGAAAAGAGTAAAGATCGTTATCAACTTAAGCTAAGTGAGTCACAAAGTAGTGATAATGGTAAAGATGGGCAACTTTTGCCAAGCTATAGTAGTCATGTCGATATGAAATTATCCCATAAAGAATTTCGTATTTTTATTTTTCCTTTTTCACTTGATACACCGCTAAGCATAGGAGGTTCGACAAATACCCTCTACTTGGTCGGCCTATTGCCAAAACATGAGTTACATGCTGAAGGCTCTGGGTATTGGGATGTGTCATTATTGCTAGTAACCATAGTCAGCTTGCTATTTATGTGGACCCTGCTGCGCTTATACTTGTTACCTAACAATCAATCTATTTCGCCGTTTTACCGAAATTTTACCCTGTTCTCCAGCTATTGTTTTTTCATTGTGCTTATTGCATTGATGCTGGCGCTCATGCAAAAAACCACTTTGCAGGCGAGTAAAGACAGTGCGGCAACCGCGTACGCCGAGGATCTATCTACTCAGCTAGAGAATGATCTCTTTGATGTATTTGATGGTTTAGCCGACTATAGGGATTTCTATCATAATTTCTTAGACGAACTATATGAATTTCCAGAAGCTAATGAATCAACTGGAGCTGAAGATATAAAAGGAGCTGCTACTGAAGATTTCTCGCGAATGATCAAAAAATCTTTAGCTTCGATATGTAAGCCTATAGATAAAGCAATGTTAAAAGGCTATGCCTTTACCTCTTATCGAAAATATCAATATGCCATTGATTGTTCTTCCGAAGTCAATGAGGAAGTGGAAGGGAAGACGAGTATTAGACTACAGAAATTGGATCAATCTGCTGAACAGATGGTGCTTAGAGCACATCAAAAAAATGTTAATAGCAAGCATGGTTTGGGTTTTATGTTAGGTAACCAGAAACTCAAGGTAGAAAAGGGTACAGTCGAATCCTATATTAGCCTTGGAGACCACAGTCAAATATCTCCTGGTAACATATTTACCGTATTTGCCATTAATGATGAAGGCCATACCACTTTACCGCCAATATACTTACAAGAATATAATGCCCCGCCAAAGGTTCATAACTTAACGCATCGGGATTATTACAAGAAAGTCAGAGATTACCAAGGCTGGCGACTGTGCCGCACTGCTGAGGAAAAAAAGAATCATCAATGTGCATTCAATAACGTGTACATCCAACGCGTGTTAAACATGGGCGATGGTACCCGTGGCACTACCATTTCAATGCCCATGTATGATCTTGATTCCGACGAAGACACAGATATTTTAGCCTATACCATAGGAGCCGATGTAATTCTGCCTTCATTAAGCCTGGCAGCACCCGCCCCCTATGACTTTACCTACATGGTGATTGATCGTAATAGCGGTGACGTGCTTTTCCATAGTGATGAGGATCGCACCTTAGTTGAAAACCTGTTTTACGCCAGTAACGATAGATCCAATTTAAGCCAATGGGTCAAAGCCGGGCTAGATCATTACCCGAAATTGAGTAAGAAAATAATTGAGGGACATTACCATGGGCAGCCTGGCCGTTTCGTATCAATTCCAGCGTCTGTAGATGCTTGGGCGATTGTCGTTTTTTATCCTGACGATAACCTTGACGCTTTACTGGCTAACCAATTTTTATTGATCAGCGTGAGCTTTGCCATTTCACTACTAGGGTTGGTTGGTTTACTCTATATTTGCCGCTATTTTTTCTGCACAAACATCCTAAAAAACAAGTTATCTATACCTGAAAAAATCAATGGTAGAGTGATTATCATGGTCGGATCGATTATGCTCAGTGTAATTTATAGTCTCTATTACATTGGCTTATTATATGATTTAGCTGAGTTTTGGCAACTGCCAGCAAGCTTTTTTTCCTTGGCAGTGCCGAGCGTTGGGGCATTGATATTATTATTATACTTGTTCAATATTTACAAGAATCATTTTGTCGATGCCGGTATAAGCACTCATGCCAAGGGATTCAAGTCATTTTTTTCGATGGCTATTTTACTGTCAACTATTCACCTTGGCTATTTGCATTTTGTAGCTCAAATGCCAATAAAGGCACTGGGCTTTCACTATCAACAAGTTCATTGTAATTGGCTCAACTACGAACAACAAGAAAGTAACAAAATGGCGCTTAGTCGCTATCCGAACTCTATTACCCAGCAACGCATAGATCCGGAAAATTTATTGCCAAAAGCACCTAAATTGACAGAAACCTGGGATGTTAACGGTGCTTGTGACATGCATTCACCTCAAGTTGAACCCGATGACTACCTTAACCTCAGTTCCCTGATGGGCGCCACTTATCTGTGGCAATGGGTCAATGCTACTATACGCTCCGCCGATTTACCCATTACGCCAACACTCGCAATACAAAAAAAAGAATTTAACATGGCCCTATGTCCTGTGGTGGTCTACAGCATCTTAATATTGGCCATTATCTGGATTTGGCTAGTATTTGTGCGCGGCATGTTATGGAGACGTTTGTATTGCTCAGATCGATTTTTGCAGCATATTGAAAGAATGACCCAATCAAAATTCACGCTTGAACTGGATCAATATCATAAAAGACTGATTATCGAAAGCGGGCGGATAAAACTTAATGGCATCGGTTTAGCATTGCAACTCAGAACCGCCGCGATGCACGAAAATAAATCAGCAGGGCTTAAGTTGTTAGCAGGCTTCGAGACACTCTATCAACTCAGTCCTTGCTTACAAAATTTTGGTGTTAATAATAGTTTCTTGCCTAATCTAAAACTTAACGTAGAAGAGGGCTCTGACAGCAAAAAACTGGATGTGCAAATTTGGGATATTGAAACTTGCCTCGCACAGGCTGAGTCTAGAAAACATTTGCTCGATTTGATTATGGAAATAAAATCACTCACATTAGCAAATCAGCTGAATTCATTTACCATTTTCGCCGAATATCACAGCTTACACCGAGTCAAAATGAAAGATCCGTTGTCAATAAACAAAGATTCGATGCTTGGGCATACGGAATATCTGTCATGGGCAGAGTGTCTGATGGATTTTAACGTGAAAGTAGCTGAGGACCTTGAACAGGGATTGGATGAGCAATTTTTGAAGCAGGAAATTGATGGTTTCCCGGAATTGTTTTTCTTATCACCGGACACATTGGTCACCTCTGAAGCTGCTGAAGAAAGTTTATGGAATAAACATCATGACGCCAATATTAGCGCCAAATGGAAGACGATTAACTACATATTATTACGCGTTGAAGCCCTTTATCGCTTTAAATGGGAATCCTGCTCAAATGCCGAAAAACTGGCGTTACTTAACCTCGACAAGCAACATAGGCTCAACCCATCCAATACACAGATGATTGAACATTTGGCCCTAAACGGGTTGGTTAGAGTTAGGCTGGGGCGCCTGGAAATCATGAATAGCAGCTTTGCACATTTTATTCGCAATGCAGAAACCACTGACACGGTCAAGCACCTGGTGAACCAAAGCGAAGCCGGTTTCTGGAAAGATTACCAATTACCGCTCGGCTTACTGATGATACTAATTATCGGCGGTATTGCATTAACCTCTGGTGAATCTATTTATATTATTGCCGCCTCAGTGGCCGGTGTAATCGGTACGATTGCCAGTGTTGCCAGCAGCGCCAAGATGCTTGGCGGACAGCTCAAATAATAATTGTGCATCAATTCCGATAAACTGGGTAGCTGGGTTATCTTGGGTTATGTCTCTCTAAATATTACATTTCAGTGCTTAACAATTTGTCCAGTTTTGTGGTACCACTTCATCATCTTAGCTGTTAGATTAGTTCAAATGGGTCAACAGACCAAAGAAATGCCTTTTTTCTTCTATTGAATCATGATCAGTTGTCTGTGTTTCTGCCGGTAATGGTAAGATACGCTTTTCCTCAGTTTCTAATAATTTTAAAGGACTGATTTAACCATGTTTTCGCAGAAACAAACGATAGAAAAAGTTGATCCAGATATCTGGCGAGCAATACAAGGCGAGGTGCAACGCCAAGAAGAATATATTGAATTAATTGCCTCAGAGAATTATGCAAGCCCTGCCGTTATGCAGGCGCAAGGTACTGTTCTAACAAATAAATACGCAGAAGGTTATCCGAAGAAACGCTATTACGGCGGTTGTATGCATGTGGATATCGTTGAGCAATTGGCCATTGATCGGTTAAAAGCCTTGTTTAAGGCAGAGTATGTCAATGTCCAGCCGCATTCAGGTTCACAAGCAAACGCGGCGGTTTATCTGTCGGCATTAAAGCCGGGTGATACGCTGTTGGGTATGTCGCTGGCGCATGGCGGTCATTTGACGCATGGCTCTTCTGTAAATATGAGCGGTAAAATTTTTAATTCCGTATCCTACGGTTTGCATCCGGATACAGAAGAACTCGATTATGAGCAGGTAGAGCGACTGGCGCATGAACATAAGCCAAAAATGATTGTTGCCGGTGCATCTTCTTATTCACGGGTAATTAATTGGAAGCGTTTCCGTAAGATTGCTGATGCCGTGGGGGCCTACTTATTTGTAGATATGGCACATTATGCCGGATTGGTCGCAGCAGGATTTTATCCAAACCCGGTTGGCATTGCAGATTTTGTAACCAGTACTACGCACAAAACACTGCGTGGCCCGCGTGGCGGTATCATCATGGCCAAGCCGGAACATGAAAAAGCGCTTAATTCAGCGATATTTCCACAAACACAGGGTGGTCCACTCATGCATGTGATTGCCGCTAAAGCCGTTGCTTTCAAGGAGGCGGGTACGAAGGAATTCAGAAATTACCAGGAACAAGTGATAGAGAATGCCCGTGTTATGGCAAAAGTGCTGAAGAGTCGCGGGCTGCGCATTGTATCCGGTCAGACGGACTGTCATATGTTTTTGGTTGATTTGCAAGCGATGAATCTGACGGGCAAGAAAGCAGAAGCATCACTTGAAGAAGCGCATATTACGGTTAACAAAAATGCCATTCCCAATGATCCGCAAAAACCTTTTGTAACCAGTGGAATACGTATCGGCTCGCCAGCGATGACAACGCGTGGCTTCACTGAAATTGAAGCGGAACAATTGGCTAACATGATCGCTAATGTGTTGGAAGCACCTGAAGATATGGCAGTATTAGAACGTGTGGCGAATGAGGCGAAACAATTGTGCGCAAAATTCCCGGTGTATGGATAGCCACCATAATCGCTGGGGCGTTCTCATATTATGAAATGCCCCTTTTGCAATGCCGACGACACAAGTGTAATTGATTCTCGTGTCAGTGAAGACGGTAATAAAATACGTCGTCGTCGGCGTTGCCCGACTTGTGACAAACGTTTTACAACCTATGAAACAGTTGAATTACGTTTGCCGCAAGTGGTTAAGCATGATGGTAACCGAACGGAATTTGATCGCAATAAACTACTCACCGGATTTAAACGTGCGCTACATAAACGTCCGGTAGCCACAGACGAGGTCGATGCAGCAATCGACCGTATCGTACATAAATTTCTCAGTTCGGGGGAGCGAGAAGTCTCCTCGCGTAGCATCGGTGAGAGTGTGATGGAAGAGTTGTATAAACTGGACAAAGTGGCCTATATCCGCTTTGCATCGGTTTATAAAAGTTTTCAGGATGTGGATGATTTTCGTGATGCGATAAAGGAAGTACAAAAACCACAAAATAAGAAGAGCCCCAAATCCACCAAAACTAAATAGCATAATAAACTTTCGTAGTTTATAAAAAATCCATATGTTCTCATTAGCGGACTACGCCTTCATGTCTCAAGCCTTACAATTGGCTGAGAAGGGGCGCTATAGTACAACGCCGAATCCGCGCGTGGGTTGTGTGATTACACAGCATGGCAAAATAATTGCACGTGGTTGGCATGAACGCACCGGGCAACCACATGCGGAAATCAATGCATTAAATTCCGCAGAAGGCGATATGCGCGGCGCGACCGCGTATATTACCCTGGAACCCTGCAGTCATCATGGGCGCACGCCACCCTGTGCTGATGCCCTAATTCAAGCTGGCATTGGCAAAGTAATTATTGCCATGCAAGACCCGAACCCACTTGTTTCGGGCCGTGGCTGCGCATTATTACAGCGGGCGGGTGTGAGCGTGCAAACAGGTTTGCTGGAAGCGCAAGCAAACAAACTGAATCTTGGTTTTGTCACGCGCATGACACATCAAAGGCCGTGGGTCAGATTAAAAATTGCCGCCAGCCTGGATGGCAAAACCGCATTAACCAATGGCAGCAGTCAATGGATCACCGGTGAAGCCGCGCGTCAGGATGGGCATAGATGGCGCGCAGCTTCCTGCGCTGTTTTAACAGGCATCGGCACACTCAAACACGATGACCCACAACTCACCGTGCGTCACATCGAAACAACACGCCAACCGAAGAAAGTTCTGGTCGACAAACGACTGGACATCCCGCTGGACGCAAAACTGCTGCAAGGTGAAGAGGTATTCATCTTCACTGCTAATTCCGACAACGCAGAAAAAATCCTGGCATTAAATGAATTGGGTGCGCAAGTGATTGCGTTACCCGATGCGCAAGGCAATGTGGACCTGCAAAGAATGCTGCATAAACTGGCGGATTTTGAAATGAATGAACTGCTGGTGGAAGCAGGCAGTGGGCTCAATGGCGCGTTAGTTCACGCCGGTTTGGTGGATGAACTGATTCTGTATCTGGCACCGCACTTGCTGGGCGATGTCGCACAAGGCATGTTAAAACTACCGGAATTGAGCGATCTTGATAAAAAGCATTCACTGGAACTTCAGGATGTGCGGATGATCGGGCAGGATATTCGGGTGATTGCTAGGAGGCTGTCCGAGAATAGTGGTCGTAGCGAGGGGAAGTAATTTTGAGTCAGATTTTTTGATCATTTGAGGCGAATAGTTGTTCTATTTAGAGTCCACTCAGAAACTATAACCATATGATTGCATGGTATATTTGTCTATTTTTTGATATAATAATGCAAGTAAAACAACGAGATACCACCAAAAAGCTTGCACATGATCACTTACAAAAGCCAAAAGCAACTC
>JAJFJK010000013.1 GCA_021774075.1 Nitrosomonas sp.
GCTCGGGTAATTCGTCAATACCGGCTGTATTAGCCGGGATTATGGTGACGCCGTGAACGGCACCTGAGTTGACGCCAGCATCAACATGAACTTTCATACATTACCTGATTGCACAAGCACTATCACTAGCTTTCTCTTTCGTTGGGCAAACTGTCAGTTGCAAGTCATCCCAAAGAACCTGCAACGCCCCACCTTGCGAGCGTACGTGCTCAGGGAGTTCACTCGATGTGTAAAGCTTGATTGGATTAAATTTCGATAGCCCGTCTGGGTTTGGGTCTTCTGGATGCTGTGTATAATCCCTTATATCGAATATGACGGTTCTTTTCCCACCTTCGACAGTTGCCGCCATGAAAAAATGTCATTCTTCTTTTTTTGTGGAGAGACACATGCTTTATATTATAGTCTGATAACTGTTGAATGACGGTTCCAGCACTTTGACTGAGCATGTTGAAAGCGCGAAAAAAATTGCGCGAGTGCAACGTGCAGCGGTCTTCGTGGAATAACTTCCATTCACATGCCCCTAGCGATAGCCCAAGCGATGATTCATGTCGCCGCCGACACGATTGAAGAAATCCAACTCTTCTCCTTGCAGTTCGGTTCGCCAACGTTCATCATGATGTATTCCTTTTTCAGGAGAAAATCTTGTAGAGTTGCCGCCGACAAGATGTCTCGTTGATTGTGCCAGATCGAGCATTTCTGGTTCGAAGGGGATACCAACAAAAGCACACAGGTCACGACCAGTCTTTTCCGGATCAGATGTAAGATCCTCATACCGTATCTTGAGTAGACTGTTTGGAGCAATATGCTTTTCCAGCAAAGGTACCGCACGGCGGTAGTACTTTAACCACCCATTCACACTCTTGGATTGGCTGATCGAGCTTGAACGGCATGAAAGATAAACGCCTCTTCCATCGCGGGTCAATTGCACCACCTTGACAAGATCTGGCCAGCGTTGATGTAGTTCGACTGCTTCACGGACATTCTTGGACGAATCCACGATGACAGTCTTGCCCCAACAGCGAGAAATGTCCCGGAACAAATCCATCTTGTTGCGCAGCGCTTCAAGCTGCGAGGGTGGTATAGGAAGGTGTTTACGCAAGAAGCCTTGTGGCAAGTAATCCCGACCCTCCATCCAGGCTTTGCGCAGGGCAACTACTAAGCGATATCTACGCGTCTGCCGCCGATGATCAATCTTATGATAAGCAAGGGCATCCCACAGCCTGAATTGATAGGGATCTTCAATAAAATCAATGTTGCGCGATAATCTAATGGCATCAAAAACTTTGCGCCACTGCGCACAAGTATGCAACTCACTACCGCAGCTGCATTTAATACCCAGACTGATGCTCTTACCAAGAACATTAATTTGTCCCAAGGAAGCTACCTGGGAATGTCCGCCCATGAACATGTCGGTTAAGGTAGAACCACTACGAGCAGTAGAACAGATATACAACACACGAAAACTATCCTGAACAATTTTCTCTGTCTGGCTAAATCCCGAGTGTGTCATTCTAGGTTCTCTACGTTTAATTATTGGAAGAATTGAGTCGACACAGCAAGTATCTCACAACCTACCATCCCTTCAAACCTCCAACGACGCAAAGTATCGCCTTGTAGACTATGTACCACGTCCAATTCTACTTCTTTCCAGCTGCGAATCCATGCTTCCAGTTTTGGTGCAAGATGCAAGGATTCTACAATATCCCAGAATGCGGTATCTTTTTGTGTAGTCACCTCCATGAAATCCAGGATGCGATGCAACTGGCCATACGGATCATAGAGAAGCTCGTCATATCGTACCTCCAGCAACTGACTGCTCTGAATCAAAGCAATTCCTTGCTCCAATGACTGCATTTCCTCAACCCAATTTCGCGCTGCGAGTTCTAAGGGATTAAAACCTGCCGCTATCATCTGTTTCGGTGTCTTGCCCGCCCAATATAAGACGTGTTCGCCCCACCATGCTACACGCAACAACGAATAAGCCACCGCACGCCCATCCCTGACTAGATGAATATACTTCGCATCGGGAAATATTTGTCTAAGGATTGGTACACGGCGGTTGTTGGCAGTGCGCTTGGTCAACAATACTTCGCTACGGGACATCTGACGGATGCGCTCAAATCTGTTTTGTAGACACTCGGCCACTTAGAGCTTCAAGTGGTAGTCGTCAGCGGGCACTAACGGAATATCACAACTGGCATACACCGGTTCGGCCTCAGATGGGACTGGCACAATGGAATGCAACCACACGCGTCGTTCGTTGGAGTAAGCACCACCGCCCTCATTAAACCATAATTTGCGTTTATATTCTGGAAACTGGTCTAGCAGACGTTCAGTGAAAAAGGCGCGTTGGTTGGCAGCGCTGCGAGTAATGACGGTGTTGACGAAGAACAAAGCGAGAAAAAAACCGATGCATTCGGCGGACTCAGCCTGGTCGTGCACGATGAGGAAGATGAACGGGAAGCCGGTGACTCGGCCGCACTCAAACTACCTGATGAAGCAGCACCATCATAGAAACGCCCTAAGGGTCAGCCAGGATATTAAAACTACATAAGCCCATCAAAAGCCTCGGCACCACAACGCAAAGGTTTTTTATTGATTTCATGGACTTTATCTAACAACTGCCGTTTCGCTCGACGATACTCTCTGAAAAACGAAGGTCTGTAACTATAAGATGCCTGCCCTTTACGAAAATCCCATTGAAAATCTACAAGATCCGAATAACGTGAAGGATGTTCTTCAAAATCACGATGAATCTTGGTTCCAGGAATGGCCTTGAACTGGCTAAGCCGGACTCGATCAAGGTATTGTTGATGCTGCTCAAGGTAATCGATGGTCAATTTCAGATCATCCGCGGTTTCACCAGGGAAACCCTGCATCATTGTCGTTCTGACACTGATGCCTGCTTCATATGCATTTTTAATAAAATCCGAAGTTTTTTCGAGATTACATCCCTTACGCATGGCATTCAACAGTGACTGGCTGCCTGATTCGAGTCCGAAATTAATTCGCATCATCCCTGCATGTTTCGCAGCTACCAGGTCGTCACGTGATAGGCCGTTATCTCTACGTTCATCAACATGTATCGTGCCAACCCAGCATGCACCGGGGATATGCGCCTGTATATTTTCAATCAGGCCTCGCCAGACCCTCACATCCGAGTTCAGTTTGATATCCAGTAAAATAAAGTTTTTAGTTTCGTGAATCTCTGACAGCGTTTTTAATTCACGCAGTAAGGGCTCGACCTTTTTACTTCTAAACTTTCGTCCATTTGCAGTGACCACGTCACCACAAAAAACACATTGACCCCAACCACAACCACGCCCCGCCATTACAGGTATCACGCGCTGTCTATACCTGTCCCAGGGAAAGTCACTGAAATCAGGCACAGGCAAATCATCAAGATCCCTCAATGGGGGTGGCGTTGGACTACGCCGACCATCCGGATAAAACACACCTGCAAACTGTAACAAATCCTCACCGTTAACCGCACTATTCACCAGGCCAGGCAAATCACGGTCCATTTCACCACCGACAATAGCCGTTACTCCCGGGATATCGAGCCACTGAGCTGTAATATCCTCAATATTAAAAACTGGCCCGCCCAGAAGCACTGGGATCCCCTTTTGTTTTGCACGTCGAGCAATCTCGACACATGACGTGTAATGATTAAGGTAAGCAGATAGCAACACGATATCCGGCGAAGTCTCTAACGCTCGACTTACTTCTCTTAGCGTACCCGGGTGCGGGCGCGATATCCACCATGAGCGTAGCGCACGAATACTATGCCGACTCCACTCCAGCGCAGGATTTGTAGAAAAATAGATGCGCCGCTGAAATTGATCCCAGCGACTTTCGACATGTTCACGCTCCATTGCTGGAATATCATGAGATAAGGGGCACAGTACCTCGACATCAATCTGTGCCTTTCGCAATGATGCGACTAGGGAGCCTATAGCAAGAGTTGGGTAGGCTGCAAAATTATTGAGGTCAACAATAAGCACTTTAGGATGCTGTTTCATACACATTTTCCTAATGATTGACTAAGGCTTTCTCAGCTATGCAACAAAAAAGACAGAATATATGATCCGCCCCGTATTGCAAGATAAAATTTGCTGTTTTGACAAAAAATAAAGCATCCATATATCCGGCCTTGGGATGAGGTTTAAATAATACCTCTGGCCCTGATGGAATCCGCAACATTCCTACCTCATCAGGTCTTCGGCCTCAAATATAGGCCCTTGCCTTCGTCAGGTTCATAGGAATGTAAGTGTTACCTTTTATGCCATCACTTGAATTTTATCCACGCAATTCGTTGTTAACTGTTGAAACTTTTATTTTCTTGGTAAGTGCTCTCTATCTGATCTGGGTAAGTCAAGGAGGAGCGCAGACACTTGTGTCGAGTAGTCCTTGATTTATCCAGATCAGATACGACCCATTATAGCAGGGGCCGGAAATTTCCGGCCCCTGCCGCCCAGCGAGGGTGTGTTTTTCTGTGCCAATGATCATTACTGTGTCCATGCTATGCAACTGCTGCATCATAGTTTTCGTTTTTGCTTAATAAGGCCCACGCAATGCGTGCATTTTTGTTGGCTATCGCAACAGCAGAGATATTCTTACCCCGCCGTTGCTCGAGTTCACGGATCCAGCGATTGCGCTTATCTTAGCCCATCTTTGTCATTTAAACTGAGATTCTCCTGAAAATCAATTGGTTGCATTATCTTATCGTATTTATATGGTCATGCAACATAATGGTAACAAATTAAAAAATAAAATATTTGAAAAAATACCTATAGTGCCATATAAAAATATAACCGATTGTTGTTTAATGCTTTATTCAACTTTTCTGATAAAGATGGGCTGGTAATTGCCTGCAATTCGAACGACCGTTCTTCTACCGTAAATTAGCCTTAATTTTTCATAAAAAGGAAAGATTTCTGCATCTGCCTTCGGCCTATCCCTTCAAACATCTACTGTGGCAGCTCACAGAACGACTGTTCCTGTCTAAGCCAGTTCACTTCAATTCTTCCTAACTCCGACACGTTCGCCTGAAAGGTAAAAATGCCTCTAATTCCTGTATTTTTAATGCGCCTTTAAGCAAAAGCAGACGCTTTTTGGATCGTTCAACAGTGAGTTTGACTGTATGCGCGGCCTAACGTATATTTCAATTTAGCAAAAGGGGACGTTTATTTTTCCTATACCCAGTTTTGGCCATGGTGGGCGCCGACTTCAGTGCTGCTAGCCTACGGATTGGGGTTGATGTTGGTGAAGCCGTTAAATCAGCTCGATATGACGTTGCTTAATCGGGGATTGCGCCATCGTGCCCGTTATTTTGCTTTTTTCGCGCGGAAGGTTTGAAAACATGCAGATACAGGATATGAGCAAGGATCAGATATTTGTAGTGGGGGTGAACGGTTCGGGCACCACCATGTTAGCGGATGCATTGGGTAGGCATCCAGAATTATATATGTTACTCCAGGAGACACGCGTTTTACCTTATTTAGTGAACCGTTATTCCAACTCTATCTTGCGTGATTTGTCGGCACGCCGCGCATTGGCCAATGCGCTTGGGAGCTCCAGGGCATTTTGGCGATGCAATGGCAATCGTCCTTTGGTATTGTCGGATGATGCACTTTCTACATTGAGTGATTTTGCGGGTGTCGTAGGCGCCATGTATGGCCATCTTGCCCACTTGGAGGGAAAGCAACGCTGGGGTGATAAGACGCCTATGTATTTGCAACATATCGAAATGCTCGCCCGAGCATTTCCGGATGCCCGTTTTATCCACATTTATCGCGATGGGCGCGATTCTGCTCAATCTTTCCACCGACGCTGGCGCCAAGCCCCAAGCCGCACTATTTTTCGTTGGAAAAAGTCGATAGCACTCGGTCGCGAACAGGGTCAACGGCTGGGTAGCGCTCGTTATTTTGAATTGAGTTATGAAGAATTAACTGCAGACCCAGAAAGTTGGATGCGTCGCGTATGCTCCTTTGCAGGTTTAGACTTCCATCCGGATGTACTCAATTCCTCAATGCGGCATATGGATGATACCGCGCGCCAGGCAGCCCAAGGACGAATGGTTCAGAATAACAACAAGTGGAGTGCTTACTTCAACTCTGGACAGATTGACGAGCTGGAACAAATCGCTGGCAAGATGTTAACCGACTTGGGCTACGTGGCGAGATTGCAAGGGGATAAAGATTTGTCTTCTGCACAAATGCTTAGGCTTAAGTGGTTCGACTGGGCAAACGTTTCTATGCACCAGATTACTTTATTTGGTGCTAAGGGATTAATCCCTTTTTTCTTTCGTATTCGTGATGCATTGATGCAGAACAAGACCAATAAATACTGATTACCTATCATGAATATGAGTAAAAAATAACCAATTTGCGACTTTATCCTCAACTGGCGCAATCAAGAAGGCGGCAAGGATAAACAGTGTATGTGTCGCTCAAGTTTGCATTTGGTGAAACGTTCCAGCCTTGCGCTTTATGAATACTAATGGCTAAGCCAGCGAGATCTCACTCAGTTCGTTAAGTTCATAGTCCACACACGAGCGAACATCAAATTTGATCTGCAGCAGACTCTCTTCAACATCAACAAATAGAACAATGATATCCTCTCATAATACTCAGCCCTTGCCGAATAAGCGCGTCCATCACATCTTAGAGATCGGTCTGTGATTCGATTGGCTACAATGCCATAACCCACAATAACCCAAGATGTCATGAGCTTTCTTGTATTCATCGCCGGCATAACCGGTATCGACAAAGATGACTTGGTGGTCCTCACGCAATAGCTCGGGTAATTCGTTAATATCGACTGTATTAGCCGGGATTATGGTG
>JAJFJK010000121.1 GCA_021774075.1 Nitrosomonas sp.
GGATGAGGTAACACAACAAAATGCTGCGTTGGTGGAGGAGGCTTCAGCCGCGGCTGAGTCTATGCAAGATCAAGCACAAGCATTGACACAAGCCGTTACCGTATTCCGGTTAACAGGTGGTATGGCGCCATCACCAGTTAAAAGAAGTAATCGTTCAACACCGTCAGTTGCTAAATTACCAAATCGTGGCCCAGCGAAAAAACCTGCTGCAATAGCAGATATTGAGCCTATTGAAACCAAGCCACGTAAAGCGGCATCTGGTGGTAGTGATGATTGGGAAGAATTCTAAGTAACAAACACCGATTGATTCATGAATCATTTGACTAATGGCTAAAATTTTTCATCACTTTGTGTGGTCTGAACAATTTCGTCTCATTATTCATTTGATTCTGGATTAATCGGTATTTCTCGAAAGCATCACCTAACTCTAAGAAGTATTAGGGGCTAATCTCTATGTGCGGCAGTTCCCTGTTCCTTGGTGCTAAGGTTGGTAAAACCAGCGAATTAAAGCGCGTAGTTTTCATTAATGCTTCGCTGCTTGCGGCGGTGTGTTTTGTAGATGGGATTTGTAACTGATAATTTTGCAGATATACGCGAAGAGAATACGTTGGAGTGCTGTAAATCTAAATATATAGCTAAATATCAGTCATTTGCCAAATTTTTTACACGTAATAAGGCCACATAAAGTTTGCTCAGGAAGTTGCCGATAATATCGTGAGTATTTGAAGATATTTGGTTGATTCAATTGGATGTCATGGAGGCAACTTTGGACAATGATGAGGTTTCTGAAAGTAGAGCACGTGAATATAATTTCACATCCCAAGACTTTGACCGCATAAAAAAACTGATCTACAAACAGGCGGGTATCTCACTGTCCTCAAGTAAACAGAATATGGTTTATAGTCGTCTTGCCAAACGTCTACGCGCAAAAAATTTTGATAATTTTGGAACGTACCTTGATTATTTGGAGCGTGGAGATGCAGAAGAATGGGAAGCATTTACAAATGCGTTAACAACTAATCTTACAGCTTTTTTCCGGGAACAGCATCATTTTCCTATCTTACAAAAGCATGTTGAGCAACGAAAAAACAATCAGAAAATTCAACTATGGTGTAGTGCGTCTTCAACCGGCGAAGAACCCTATTCAATGGCCATGGCTATGGTGCAGGCTTTTAAAACATTTACCCCACCAGTTCACATTTTAGCTACTGACCTGGATACCAATGTTCTGGCAGCGGCTCAAAAAGGAGTTTATTCGCTAGATAGGTTGGAGAAGCTGCCAAAAGATAAATTAAAGAATTTTTTCTTAAAAGGGACGGGACACAATACTGGTTCTGCAAGAGTACGTCCTGAGCTTCGTAATCTTATAACATTCCGTCAGCTTAATTTATTAGACGATGGCTGGCCAATACGCGGCCCCTTTGACGCAATATTTTGTCGCAATGTCATGATTTATTTTGATAAGCCAACCCAATATAATATATTGCAAAAGTTTGTGCCATTGTTAGCGCCAGATGGATTGTTATTTGCCGGACATTCAGAGAGTTTTCAGCATGCAATAGATTTATTTAAATTACGTGAGAAAACTGTTTATGAGCTGAGTAAAAAACCTGGGGTGTAATATGACCGAAATTATTGATGATCAGGTTGCGACTAATTTATATTTTGATAGAAGCTTTAATAGTCAGGCCGTAAAATTATTGCCAGGTGAATATTACGTAACCAATAAGGATGTGCTGTTAGTCACTGTGCTTGGTTCTTGTGTCGCAGCGTGTATTCGAGATAATTTAAGTGGCATTGGTGGCATGAATCATTTTATGTTGCCGGATGGTGGTGATGCAAATAGTCCTATGAATGCATCTGCGCGTTATGGAACATATGCAATGGAGATATTGATTAATGAGTTGCTAAAACTCGGAGCACGCCGATCCAATCTTGAAGCCAAAGTGTTTGGTGGAGGTAATGTTCTAGAAGGGTTGACCGTTGCCAACGTTGGTCAGCGTAATGCAGATTTTGTTTTGAAATTTTTGGCAATGGAAAACATTCGAGTGATTGCACAAGACTTGGTGGATGTTTTTCCACGTAAGGTCTATTTCTTTCCGAAAAGCAGTAAAGTCATGGTGAAAAAACTAAGAACAACGCATAACAACACAATTTCACTGCGCGAGAAAGATTATCGTAAACGACTACTTAAAGACGATTCTGCCGGAGATATTGAATTATTTTCGTAATAGTAGAATATTTATTAAACTAGAATGAGTATGAACTATGAAAAAAATAAGTGTTTTAGTTATTGATGATTCTGCGCTAATTCGTAAGTTACTCAGTGAGATCATAAATAGCCAAAGTGATATGGAAACTATTGGTGCGGCATCAGATCCTCTAATCGCACGCGAGATGATTCGAGAATTGAACCCTGATGTGTTAACGCTGGATGTGGAAATGCCTAAGATGGATGGCCTGGATTTCCTTGAGCGTTTAATGCGTTTAAGACCAACGCCTGTAGTAATGGTCTCGACCCTGACGGAAAAAGGTTCTGATGTTACATTTCGTGCACTTGAGCTGGGGGCTGTTGATTTTATAGCAAAACCCAAGATAGATATTGCATCCGGCTTAAAGCAATATGGCGACGAAATTGCTCGAAAAATCCGTATAGCTCAAGCAGCGCGATTAAAAAAACATACGCCAATAGTTGTAGGCAAGAGTGCCTCAGCTGATGTTGTATTGCCATCAGTTTCAAATAGAATCGCATCGACTGAGAAACTTATAATTGTGGGTGCGTCAACTGGTGGAACAGAAGCAATAAAAGACTTTCTTATAAAATTACCACCCGATTCCCCAGGTATTTTGATTACTCAACATATGCCTGAGGCATTTACCAAATCGTTCGCAAATCGTTTAAATAATCTTTGTAGGATCTCAGTACATGAAGCGCAAGGTGGTGAGCGTGTGTTGCCAGGCCATGCATTTGTGGCGCCAGGGCACTCGCATTTATTGCTCAAGCGCAGTGGTGCTAATTACATGACGGAACTTAGCCAAGGTGAATTGGTAAGTAGGCACCGTCCTTCGGTCGATGTGCTCTTTCGCTCTGCAGCTAACTGTGCTGGAAAGAATGCGATTGGCGTTATACTGACAGGTATGGGTAGAGATGGTGCTGCCGGAATGCGTGAGATGCATGATGCCGGCGCATATAATTTTGCGCAGGATGAAGCCAGCTGTGTCGTGTTTGGTATGCCTAAAGAAGCCATTGCAGCTGGTGCTGTAGATGAAGTTGTGCCCTTGAAAGATATGGCAAAATGTGTATTATCTAAACTATCAACTATGGGTAAAATTAGTAATCGTGTTTAATTGGTTACAGAGCGCTCCTATATAAATAAAATCAATTAAAAATCAGCGAGTGAAGTTTCAGGTAAAGATTGTATTTTTTGCCAATTTGCCATGAAGTTCTGACCATAAAGTTTACAGATGGAAATCAAGCGTACTGGTAAAATACTCAAATTAGTGACATGGGTGGGTATTAGCCTGTTAGTAGGTTGTGGATCTCTGCCTGAAAAGACAACAACGTATTTTCAGCCTGAACCAATTCCAAAGCTTGACAGGCCTGCTGTTTCAAGTTCTGACTGGGTAAAACATAGATTATACACGCAGTATAATAAATGGCAGGGCGTTCGTCACAAACTGGGTGGAATGAATCGGAAAGGCATAGACTGTTCAGGGTTTGTACAAGTGACTTTTAAAAAGAAACTGGGCATTGATTTGCCTAGAACAACCCAGGCACAGTCAACTTTAGGGAAAGAAATCAGAAAATCAGATTTAAAAGCAGGTGATTTGGTTTTTTTTAGAACCGGTTCAACATCCAGACATGTGGGGATTTATTTGGAAAAAAATAAATTTCTACATGTTTCTGAAAGAAGAGGTGTCATAATATCCAAGTTAGATAATGTTTATTGGAAGTCTAACTATTGGAAATCCATCCGAGTATAACGTTTCTGTTACAGACACAGGCAGTATTGATTGATAAATGGTGAGGCTTGAACTGCGTATTCCACTAGCGATTCTGTTGTTCATATGTGGCACCTTGATGTGGGCCATTGCACTGCTTCTTCCAAGCTTATCTTTAAAGTTTCAGTAACTATTCAGCGTATTTTCTTCCAATCCTTCTACAAGATAAAATCAGGCGTTTGCCACACATTTGATCCGTTGCTAACCAGATCGTACGGATAACATTGATAACCCCCGTTTGGTTATAAACTGAAATACGCCCCGGATTCCTCCTTGCTGTTGTTTTAAGCAATTGGCCAAGCTTACGTATCGCATATTTGCGTTGATATTCGCATACCGTGCAGAATTCATCCAGTATACGGCTTTTTTCTTGGCGGCTCGATTGCTCATAACGTTTACGAATCGCTTCATAATACGCTTGTTTCTCTTGCCTGTTCATATTGGTAACCTCGTATGTTTTGCCGGTTACTTTTAATATGAGGCAACGATAGCTTTTTACGATATCCTTGGGTTACTTTTATAGTGAGGCAATTCGTGGGCAGAACATTTCCTTGTGCTTTTACATCCGTCAGGATATCTTGCAACAATGTTTGCATTTGTCCGGCCCATTGCTGGTTGTCTTGTTCGTATGCGCGCTCCAGTTCACGTAGATGATGCGCATTACACAATGCATGC
>JAJFJK010000122.1 GCA_021774075.1 Nitrosomonas sp.
TCTCATAGTAGAAAGCGGACATCCAAATTCAATTCCTCCTTTCAGAATCAGGATGCATTCAAAACATGCTCAAGCTCCGACAGCGTCATCAATGACGCTGTCGAAGGCTGGGCGCACTATAGGTGATGTCACTTACCCATACTTTGCCTGGTGCGCTGAAAACAAATTTTCGTTTCAGTACATTGGACCCTACTGACAAGTGATGTTTAGAATTGGTTGTTACCTTAAATTTACGCTTCTGTTTGCAACGTAGGCCTAGTTTTTTGCGTAGCGTCCGAACACGGTAAGGAGTAGCGTGTATTCCATGATCTTCCAAGTCACTCATCTCCCATTCTGATTCTAGCGGGAGCAGCCAATTGCCAGGCGCGAACCCTGGGGTTAATGTGGCGGGACGGATAAAGGCCCAGTGCCTGTTCGTACGTAGCAACAGCAGTCGATATATTCCCTTGCCTAGCAAGGTAATCACCCTCCTTAACCCTGGTCCAAGAAGCGATCTCCGCGGCCCGGACGGTCGGGACTATGCGCCAGGAGGGGTCGAGTTTCAGGGCGCGGCGGTAGTGATCAACGGCTTTGACGATATCAACCGGTTTGCCGGAACGGGCAAGATTATCTCCCCGTTCAACCTCTCCTGGTGCCGCGTATCGACCCGCGAACCACGACGGATCGAAGGCATCGGTTCCAAATCGCTCGAATACTGCAGTGAATTCAGAAATCGCTTGCTCAATCTCACCATTGGATGCCAAGTATTTAGCTTTATCCAGAAAGCCCTTACCGATGGGACGATTCGGACAGGTCAGGTGCAAGTCATCTTCGTCAAAATACTTCTTCCATTCATCCCGCGACAGATTACGCGGAGCATAGCGGCACCCCAAGTCTTGAAGAGTTGCGCGGTCAAAGGTCCATACTCGCACCTTGCCGTCATATCCCACAGCGGCCAGTTCCCCACCCCCCTTCTTCCGGTGATCGAAGGCCAAAAGCATACCACTGCCTCGTAGCACGACCGGATTGGCCGTCGGGTGGTTCAGGTCCCACACGCGCGCTGAGTTATCGTCCCAGACGCCATTCGCCAAAGAATCCCCTCGGGTGGCCAAGCGTCCAGCTCCAGTCCATTGGGGGTCAAACTCGACACTGCGGCGGTGATCTATCAGCGGCCGATAAATTGCCTCTGGAGAGTCCAGATCCCACATTCTAGTACCACCCCTCCCCGAACTTATCAACTGTTTTGCACCGGATGTCCGGGGAGTAAACACTACGGAAACGACTCTGTATCCAGGGTATGTATTTCGCATCAACACTCGCGACTTCGCCATCGGGAAATTTAGCTCCCACACATTCAACGCGCCTCTATTGCCACCAGTGACTAGGCGTCCAGCGCCCGTCGCATAGGGATCAAACGCGACCGTCGAGAAATCGACATCTAGATCGGGATCGATCAGAGCCAGCGGTTTGGCCTTTGGGTCATTCAGATTCCACACCCGTATTGTTCTATCCTTATCGCCTACGACGGCTAGGCGGCCAGCCCCAACTCCTTGTGGGTCGAAATCCATATACCAAGTGGACCCCAGATGGCCGGGCAACACGAGTGGTTCGGACGTTGGATTGCTTAGATCCCACACTCGTACAGTGCCATCGTTCACTGTGGCCAGGCGCCCGGTTTTGCCACCTCTGGGATCGAAGACCATGTCTGAATTGGAGGCTTGATGGGTATCCAGAACCAGCGGCGTGGCTTGCAGGTCGTTCAGATTCCATACTCGCACGCTACCGTCTGCCTCTCTGGTGGCCAGGCGTCCGGACCCCCATGGATCAAAGGCCATGGCATGGACCCAATCTTCATTGCTCCCCAGTATTCGCGGTTCGGTCCTCAAAGTATCGAGGTTCCACACCCTGATTCCCCTAGAGACAGCGGCCAAACGCCATGCTTCGGCCCCATGCGGGGCAAAGATCGATGATTCTCCTACATCTACGGGACCATGCAGTTCCAGCGGCTCAGCCTCCGGAGTATTCAGGTCCCACACCCGCGTCGGGACATCGTTCCCCGCGCTAACCAGACGCCCAGCCCCCCCCTTCTCGGGGGTCAAAGGCTATGTGCGGATAATTTTTTGGGTCCTGCAGCACCAGCGGATCCGACTCTGGGGCGTCTACGTTCCACACCTGCAATGTCCCGTCGTCCCCCGCGCTGGCCAAGCGTCCAACCTCATGGGGATCGAAGGCCACCGATCGCACTCTGCCTTTATGGCCGTGCAGCTCCAGGGGTTCGGTCTCCGGGGTGTTCAGGTTCCATACTTTCACAGTGCCCTCAGAATTCCCCGCACCGGCTAGTCGCCCAGCCCCGCTTCCCCGGGGGTCAAAGGCCACGGTCAAAACCATGCCTTCAGAGTCACGAAGCACTATGGGTCCGGTAGCGCGCGCGCTCAGGTCCCAGACCCGTATCGTGCCGTCTTCGCCCGCACTGGCCAAGCGTCCAGCCTGGTCCTCCCGGGGATCAAAGGTCAGCGAAAAGATACCTTCGTGATGGCCGTTCGATTTTCCAAGGTGGCCTCGTAGGACCAGAGGTTCAAGATTCGGGTCATTCAAGTCCCAGACCCGTATTGAGCCATCTGATGATCCGACGGCCAAACGTCCACTTCCTCGCGCGCGGGAATCGAAGGCCATAGACTTAACAGTGTTTACATGACCTCGCAGAAGCAACGGTTCGGCGGTGGGGTCATTCAGATCCCATATCCGTATCGAGCCATCTCCCGATCCTACAGCTAAGCGCTCACCCCCTTGAGGGTCGAATGTCATGCTGGTTGCATATGAGCTATTCTGCGTACTGCCTACCAGGGGCAGACCATTATCCTGGACCTTGCTCAGAGTCTCGCGAAAATGATTCTCGACTAATGGCAACTCGGATGCTCGAAGAGCCTCGATACTCAACAACAAGCTGAGTATCGGGTTCTCTTCCTGTTGCACTTTGGCCTCGGAGATGAAGTACTTGGCCAGACGGTTGTTAGCGCTGCGCTCATTCTCCTCGGCCCTCTTCTGGTTTTGTTGAGCTTTTCCTCGCTCATCGTTAGCAATCGCTGTCTGCTCCAATGCCTCATTTTTTGCCGTATCGGCGTCTTTCCTCTGCTTTTCGGCACTCAACCATAGATTGCCAACAACGAATAGCCCAGCCAAGAGGCCAGCGAATGTCCCGACAAGCAGCCGCATCCGCCTGATCTTTGCCTTCTTTCGAAAGGACTTGCCGGCATCCAAAAAGTCCTGTTCCAGGTCTGTGAGTGTGTTCGGGTGGTCTTTCTCCCACTGCTCTGCCAGTTCCAGCCGTGCGTTCTTGTAGAGATCGTCGTCACTTTCACTGTCACTGTGCCATAGTTGCGCTGCCTCGGTGATCTGCTGGCGGAGTCGCTGGGCATCCCGGTTGCTTTCCAACCAGCCACGCAAGGTATCCCACTCCTGGAGTAGGGATTCATGGGTAACCTCCACGCCTTCATCTCCGGCAACAATGAGTCGTGCATCCTTGCCGGAGAGTTTTTCGATGACGCAGTCAACAGTGGCAGGCTCCACACCCTTGGGATATAGGTCACCGCGTGGCACCCTGCGGCGGGTATCGCTGACACCTTCGCCGAGACTAGTGATGCGAACAAAGATATTGCGCGCGATGAGCTGTTCATCGGGCTTAAGACCTTCATAGACTTTCTGGGCAAACCGCTTAAGCGCACCAGTGACGCCACCGCTCTCGTCATAGGCATCCTGCATCAACCATGGGCCACAACGAGCCTTCCAGAGTTCAAGCAGTGCGTGTTGCAGCAAGGGTAAAGAGCCACGTTCTCCAGTGACATCGCGCAAAATGAGGTTTACCAGCCCCTTTTCGAAAAAAGCCCCGACCTTCTGAGCAGGTAAAACGATAGCTTCGCGCAGCGCCTCATCGCCCAATTCGCCGAGCAGGAGTTGATTGTCTTGTAGCAACTCTCGCAACACTGGGAATTCGAGGCAGCGGTCGAGAAAATCGGCTCGCAGGGTGATGACCACGCGAATATCGCCGCCGCCAGATTGCATCAGGTCGGCAATACTGGCAATCAGGCTTTTGCTGGTCTCTCTGCAGGATTTCGCTGAGCGGGTCTCCAAGTTGCACTGGGTAAACAATTCTTCGAACTGATCAATGACTAACAATAATGGAGCTGGGGAATCCACATACCAACTGGTGAGGGTATTACACAGTCCTTTTTCACCATCCCCCAGTTGGGTGACTAGCCTGTCCGCAGCCTCTTTGCGTTCGATTCTGGGCTGCTCATGGGCAAGCTGGTTAGCCAGGGCACGCAGGGGTTCGCTGCCAGGCAGAAAAATGATAACCCGCCATGCCTTGCTTCCAGGCAGTGCATCTTGTTCGAGCAGGGGCAACAGGCCCGCACGGACTAGGGAGGACTTGCCGCTGCCGGATGCGCCGATAACAGCGACGAAGCGTTTATTGCCGAGCTTAACGATAAGTTGTTCTATGTCGTGGGTACGGCCAAAAAAGAGGTCTGCCTGCTCTTTTTCGAAACGGCTGAGCCCTCTGTATGGAGCGGGCTCAGCCGGCAACTCGAAACCTTCGGTATCCATGGCCTCGCCCTTGATGCCGCTCACCAGGCGGTTAAAGGCCATGTCGTCATCTACTCCGGCGCGAAAATCGACCCAGGTGCGCAGACCCAAAAAACCGCTCACCTGCGCATCGTCGGCCCCGGGCAGCAGCACCGGAATGATACGATAGTCCTCGTGGGTTTGGACTGCTTTGACCAGCGCCCGTTGCATTTCCTGATCGTGCCAGGGACCCTTGCCGCCACCGCCCAGAAAAACCGCTGTGGTGGCGCTTTGATCGAGTGCGCGCTCCAGTTCCTTAGGCCATGTCTTGCCCGGTATCAAGTTCCATTTATCGAGGAAAGGGTTGAGCCCAAACTCACTTTTCAGCCGTTGGCCTATCAGCTCGACCTGGGGTTTGTCCTCACTGTTGTGGGAGAGGAAGACATCAAACTCAAATTCTGTGCTCATTGTTGTTCTACTATCGATAAATACGCAAATCGATCCAGTTCTAGCTTTGACATGCCACCAACCCCTTCAAAATCAAAAAAACCATCACTGGAATATGCGGTGTCTCAAACAGCACCCGGTTCTCAGCTTCACTCAATCCATTATTCAAACCTGCAACCTCCGCTTTTTCCAGCTCATCAACCATAGCTTGGCAATCAATACTAGCACTCCTTCAACTTGATATTGCCGGATAAAGTTGTATAAGTTTTATTCGTGCATCCTCAGTTGTAAATCGCCACTCTACTGTTGCAGCAGACTGGTTTCGTGTTGTCGTCCATGCATCGACTTCTTTGCGTACGCTCTCTTTATCAGTCAATCGGCGATCAAGGCATTGTCGCGATAATACACTGAATTCGCATTCCGCCATATTCAACCAGCTACCATGCTTGGGGGTATATACAAATTCCAATTTTTCAATCAGCCTATGTGCGATCTCTGGTTCAAAAGCTTTATACAACGAAGCCCCCGTGTGCGTATTCAGATTATCCATTAAAATCCTGCTCCACTAAGGTGCGCACCCCTTGCGCCCATTGCAGGGCTGCGTGATTGTCCGCCACACGCAGGAATTATCTGCTGATCCAAACGGCATTGACAGGGATTCAGGTCACATTTCTTACATATGTTTTTATGCGACCCATCCGTAGCAAAGACAAGGCGACGATTGTTGTTTTGAGACATTTTGCCCTCATTTCAGCATACCATTGACAGTCGGAATTTAACCCGTCTCACCATCTCAGTCCAGCACTAGAAATCAATGAACCCGAATTCTGTGAACGCAATAGTTAATTCACCAACCATGTTAGCAGAATTAACTATTGCGTCCCCAGAACTGATTCGTTGCGAAAAATGCTAAGACAGCGAATAATCAACTAAATTGTTTAATCACTTGGGCTAAAAACATGCATATTTTCGAAGAACTTGATTTTCAAGAAACGCCTCTGGGAGAAATCAGTTTAAGAAAACGTTCCGAACC
>JAJFJK010000123.1 GCA_021774075.1 Nitrosomonas sp.
AAATGTATCAGGAGAAAAGAAAAAATTATGGGACTGAAAATTAGTTTGCTTAATAAAACAATACCTATCAAGACACCTATTACTAAATAAGTAATAAACAACCCGTTATCCGTTTTATATGCTCTGTCCAATAACCATGCAATAAGAAATAAAGGGAAGCTAATTATCATTTCTAATTGAGTTAAATGGATAACATTTGCATTACAGTAATAAACACCGACAATAAACAATGGCAGAAGACTGTTAAAATATTCGGCGCGAAACAACGAATTCTTTCTTATTAGAGAAAACAGAATAAGGGAAAAAAGTACCCAATATCCCAATTCGAATAAATGAATGCCGATATCACTCCAACCTAAAGTTTTGCCTGCAATCAAGTAAAATAAATAAATGCCCGGTTGTTTAATATCAAATATATCTTTGTATAATATTTTTCCAGAATCTAACATTTGAGCAATAATTACGAATAATGATTGATCGCCTCCAAGAATAAAGGAACTTTTAGTTAAACCTATAATTATTAAGGTAAATGTAACGATAATTATTGGCAACCTGTTTGCAATGTATTGTGTCGTCATAATTGTTAAGAGTAATTAGATCAAATAATTGTTATTTTTTAATAGGGCTTCTTTATTGCAATTTTAAAGAAACTCAGTTGGCGCTGATGTGAGAGCGTTCATAATTCTGTGCCAGCTTGCAAATCGCCTAACGCGCTTCGCTTGTTGGCCACTTCAAACGATCACCGAATCGGACGCTTTTAGCGTCGATTCCCTGACCGTTTTCAGCGGCTATAATAAGAATCTGTAGTAAACTCATAAATCCAGCGCCGCAGGTGAATTCAAGTTCTAAGTGCAACAGTTTCAGAAAAGAGGAAGGCATCGTAAGAATCTGATAAATTTAAATCGTCACGATTTAAAATCAGGAGACCATACGATGCCTTGCACTCATTTAACCTGATGCGAGCGATATTGTATAGCACATGTACAAAATGTCACTAGGAGGCTATCCGAGAATAGAATGATCTACTGCGGGAAAGCTATTTTGGTCAGATTTCCCGATAATTTTCGATAAATAGAACAACTATGCGCCTCAAATGATCAAAAAATCTGCCTCAAAATGGCATTCCCTCGCTACGATCACTATTCTCGGACAGCCGCCTAGTCAAAATTCAACCGGTACAAACAGGCTTGCTTTATCATTATTGAACCGACGTCTACACATCCTGCAAGACCCTTATTTTTTTATTTTTAGTACTTAAGTACAATAGTAGTCATTGTTTGAAATAGATATTATTTCTGCCAAGCGATAAAGCTTCGCTGTTTTGATAATTACGATTAAGGCACTCCACAAATGACATTGTTCCTTCAAAGAGTACTTCTTCTCGTAACAATAACTCAAGATTAAATAATATAAGGTGGATTCTAAATGAAACGCATCATACTAGGAATATTTCTGACTGTAATTTTAGGTGGAACACAAGCAAGCGCTCTCGAAATCCAGAACTCTAGTGCTGTTAATTTTTCAGGTTATAACGGCCAACCGCATAGTGTAACTGGCGCTCAAAGCACCGGCTTTTGGGGTTCACTTAGTACAAATTCTGCTGGCAACTTTTCTGCCACCTATTTAGGCAATGAAAGTGGTTATGTTAATAGCTTTTCTTTCGGTTCAGGTGGATCGCTCCAGGAGTCCAATAGTTTAGGAGATACAATTTCCATGTCTGTCGGTACAGGGCTTGTGGACTTTAGTTTCTCTGATAATTCTGGTAGTGGTCACACATTCGCGAATGGTGACCAGCAAGCACTACCATTTGGCTTTGTCGTTTTAGAGGGTCAAACTAACCAATACGGCACATTCGACTATCTATTGGGGTTTAATGACAGCTATATAGGCGATGGGGATTATGATGACTTTGTGGTTGGTGTAAACTTTGTTAGTGCTGTTCCAGAACCTGAAACCTACGCCATGCTACTGGCTGGACTGGGATTACTGAGTTTCGTGGCACATCGCAGGAAGCAAAACGCTTGACCTTATTTACTTGCGCATCACCACATTCAACCTGCAAGTGCACCACGAGCAAAACTAAAAGGGATCACAGCTGTTTTCCGGTTTTTCTTAATGAAAATCGCAACTCGGGCCTGGTACCTTTGCTTGCGACCCCTTTAGTTGTTGACGCTAACTCATGTAATCAACTAAAGGGGTCGTAGCCGTTTTCTGCTTCATACTTGGCTCTGTAATGGAGATCTGCCGGGCATCACCCAAAGCTTTCAAACGTTCACAAGTATTTTCATCCAACTTTATTGCTTTGGTTGCCATTAGGAATACCTTAATATTATAATTAATAAGAGATATTACCTATTAAACCACACGGTCATTTATGATTCAAACTGAAAAAAGCAAAGGTATCAGGTTCCGAATTGCGTTATGAGAAAACTGGAAAATGGCTTCGATCCCTTTAGCCAGCATTGGATAAATTAAAACAAAAGGATTAGTCGTTTTTTTGCTTCCTCATGAGTCACGGTGCGTCCATCTTCAGCTGCTTTAAGTCCTTTCTCAATTTTCTGTTTCACATAAAGTTCATACATGATGTCATCCCAGCTTGCTTGGTCTGACACCTGATCAATAATTTGTTGTGCAGCCTGTTTTGCTGTTTGCATAGGATTTTTCCCATTTTTACCCGATCTTCGTCACTGTATTTATAAACGTTACTTGTTTTCAATAGATTAAAGGACCTTTCTAAATATTCAGAGTTCACTCAAATGCAAGGCGCAGATAAAATTTTGCAGCGCAGCATATGTTTGATATGTAAGCAATAAATTTTCTCTGTAACACACCAGTTGGGATAAAATCTGGATTTTTAGAAGTGCCCTAAAGTTATAGAACGAAAAGGTTGGATAATCCTTTGTTAATCCACAACACAATATCAGTATGATTCAACGTACAATAACAATGGAAGCATTGATTAACATGATCCATTCAAATACGTTGGCACAACCATCATGAATTCAGATGCGCTTCATACCGCCCGTTTGGCCGTGAATGCAGCATATTTGGCCGACGAAAAAGCTTTGGTTGATGATTTGCTGGTACAGCTTGGTGATTATCCAGTGAATGATATTTATGCCTGTGCGCATCAGTTGGTAACACAAGTGCGCAAGAATAAAGATCAGGAGTCCCTAATTGAGGCTTTTTTGCACGAGTATCAGCTCAACAGCGATGAAGGGATTGTGTTGATGAGCATCGCTGAGGCGCTGTTGCGTATTCCTGACCAGGCTACACAGGATCGCTTTCTGGCGGACAGGTTAACCGCCGCAGACTGGCACAAGCATTTGCATCGCAATGATTCATTTATGGTTAATTTGGCAACCGATGCGCTGCAACTGTCAGGCCAATTTGAGCAGCGTTTTACGTTGGATGCGCCGCAATATAACCATTTTATTGAGAAATTATTAGGCCGTCTGGGCCAGCCTTTGATTCGTAATGTACTCAGGCAGGCCATGCATTTGATGGGCTCGCAATTTGTCATTGCTGAGACTATTGAGCAAGCCGTAACTGCCAGTCGGCAACATCCCATTTACCGTTATTCCTTCGATATGTTGGGTGAGGCGGCGCTCACGGAATCTGATGCTGAGCGGTATTTTCAGGCTTATCAGCAGGCCATTGATCAACTGGCAGCCGAGGCGCATAGCGATGAGCTGTTTGCTAACCCAAGCATTTCTGTCAAGTTGTCGGCTTTGTGTCCGCGTTACGAACCATTGCAGTATCAGCGTGCCGTGCCGGAATTGCAAGATAAGCTTGTGCAATTGGCAACACGTGCGCGTGCCGGTGGCATTTCACTAACCATTGATGCTGAGGAAACAGATCGGCTGGAAATGTCGCTGGATATTTTTGAGGCGGTATTTTTACATCCCAATTTGCGTGCTTGGCCGGGCTTTGGGCTAGTCGTGCAGGCTTATCAAAAAAGAGCTTCCCACATTATCAACTGGTTGGCTGAATTGGCGGCGGCCAAACAATGCAAAATCCCGTTGCGTCTGGTCAAAGGTGCATATTGGGATAGTGAGATCAAGCATGCGCAGGAAAATGGCTTGCTGGATTATCCGGTATTTACGCGCAAATCTGCCACGGATATTTCTTATCTGGCTTGTGCGCAGTTGCTGCTTAACCGCCCAGATAGCTTTTACCCGCAATTCGCCACGCATAATGCCCATACGGTATCGGCGATTTATCATTTGGGCGTGGCGCATCCAGGCTATGAATTCCAACGTCTGCATGGCATGGGCGAACAACTCTATCAGGAAATTGTTGAACGTCAGCAATGGCACGTTCCATGCCGGATTTATGCGCCGGTTGGTCATTATCAGGATCTGTTGCCTTATCTGGTCAGGCGTTTACTGGAAAATGGCGCCAATACGTCATTCATCAACCAGGTTGAAGATCCGCATGTCAATATTGATGAAGTGGTACGGGACCCCATAACCTGTTGGCAAGAGATAAAGCAATCAGCACTTCCACTACCGGCGCAATTATATGGCGATAAGCGGGTTAATTCATACGGCCTGAATCTTGCCGATCCTCAACAGCAAGTGCAATTGCAACAAAGCCTGCATGAATTGGTAGACAAAAGCTACCACGCTGCACCGCTAGTAAATGGCAAACTTTATACCGGTGAACAGCACCACATCATAATCTCACCGTTTGATCAGCATGAAACAGTTGGCAGCGTTGTTTTGAGTGATGAAACTGCGGTGGCCGATGCCGTTAATGGCGCGGCCTCTGCCTTTGCTGACTGGCGTTTGCATCCGGTTAAGAAGCGTGCGGCTTATCTGAATAAGGCGGCTGATTTAATGGAGCAACAACGCGTAGCGCTGGTGTCGTTGTGTGTGCGTGAAGGTGGCAGAACCATTCAAGATGCGCTGGCTGAAGTCCGTGAAGCGATTGATTTCTGTCGTTATTATGCGACTTGTGCATTAGAGCTTTTTGACCAGCCAATGAAATTACCTGGCCCGACCGGTGAAGATAATCACCTCAGGTATTATGGCCGGGGTGTTTTTTTGTGCATTAGCCCGTGGAATTTTCCGCTTGCTATTTTTACCGGCCAGATTGCGGCTGCGCTGGCTGCCGGTAATACCGTTATTGCCAAACCAGCTGAGCGAACAACACTTGTCGCCATGGCTTGCACGCGTATTCTGCATCAAGCGGGCATACCGAAATCCGTGCTGCAATTCCTACCCGGACAGGGTTCCAAAATCGGCAAACAATTGCTGGCAGATACCCGTATTTCCGGTGTTGCTTTCACCGGTTCCACACTGACAGCGCAATTGATCAACAAACAATTGGCTCAACATCAAGGTATTGCACCATTTATTGCTGAAACAGGTGGTCAGAATATTTTAATTGCGGACAGTTCGGCGCATAAGGAACAGCTGGTGCAAGACGCCATTCAGTCCGCTTTTAACAGTGCCGGTCAGCGTTGCTCTGCCTTGCGTGTGTTGTTTCTGCCAATGGAAACGGCGGACAAGGTTATTGAATTGCTGGTTGGCGCAATGCAGCAGCTAAACATGGGAAACCCTGCGGATTATACAACCGATGTTGGCCCGGTAATCACAGCTAACGCCGTGCAGCAATTGGCACAACATTGTGAAAGAATGCATCAAGAGGCTAAAATTATTTATCAGATAGAATGCGGAAAATATGCAGCTAAAAATCCGTGCGGAAGTCTGAGCAGCGGCAGCTTTTTCCCGCCCAGTTTGATTGAGATAACCGACTTGAATCAATTGCAGGAAGAGGTTTTTGGCCCTGTATTACATGTTATCCGTTATCAATCAAATGACCTGGATCAAATCATTAACAGTGTTAATGCAACCGGTTATGGGCTAACCCTGGGCATACACAGCCGCATTAACAGTACCATTCAAAAAATTCAGCAGAATGTGAAAGTCGGCAATATTTATATCAACAGAAACATTATCGGTGCCGTTGTCGGCGTGCAACCCTTTGGTGGCATGGGTCTTTCTGGCACTGGCCCGAAAGCAGGTGGGCCGGATTATTTGCGTCGATTTGCTGTTGAGCAGACGGTAACCAATAATATTGCCGCCATTGGCGGTAATACCGGATTGCTTGCACAGAATTTACGATAACCCAATGGAATGATAGCGCTTAGAAAAGAGCCCATCCCATTGGATAGGGAAGCAACAAGTAATTCCGCACAAAACGGATGTTGCATAAGATAAAATTAGTCAGTCACGCAATACCAGCCATCCGGTGCGGTCATGAATTAAGTAGTCGTTCAGAAGTTACTTAACACTCTTAATGTAACAAGTTTCGTCATTCTCGCGTGCTTCTGGCGGGAATCCAGACTGGCAATGGATTCCCGCTAAGAACATGCGGGAATGACGGATTAAGTGAGTTGCTTATGTAGCACATAGTCGTCCAAAAGTTATTAATAT
>JAJFJK010000124.1 GCA_021774075.1 Nitrosomonas sp.
TCAACCAGCATATTCCATCAGGGACAGAGGAAATGTGAAATGTACCTCACTCAAAGTCCGGATGTATGGCTGCAATCTTATACCTTCTTAAAATCATTGACTGAATGCTTGGCAAAACGTGGGCGTCCATGTATGTTCCCATAAAATCGAATCTGAACATTGCCTCAGTTGGTGTATTTTCAACCTCAGTCTCAGCTTATGACATTGGTTTATCAGGATTAAAGTTTTGGTTTGCCGCGTCGTTTAATTTAATGATTAATAAATCAATTTACTCTGGAAAACCCCGATTTATTTATAAAAAATCTTCTAATAGGTCAAAACGCTTTATATCTCTGTATCCATTTGATCGAACATTAATCGACGTTTTCTTAACTTAATTGCGACAATAGGTAACTTATGGAATTAACGCCATTAGAAATATCAGATCTAAAAATCGGTCAGCCCCTACCATGGGATTTGTTCGATCAGGAGCAAAAACCGCTATTAGAACGAGGATACATCATAAGAACTGCTGATGAGCTGAAGGAATTAGGTCAAACACCACTATTCCGAAGTCAGGAAAAATCTTTAGAGGAAAAGCCCCAAAAGACTGCACAAGCTACTACTAAAAGTCAGCCAGAATATGTCTTCAACGATATGATGCTTAAAGTTGGCGACAAGCTACACATTAAAGCTTTTCGTAGCACGGATCAATTATCTGACAAAACAAACAATGACTTCCATTTGGTTAAACTCATAGGGTATTTAGAAGACCAAACTTTGATTATCACCATGCCAAGAACTGATTATCCGCTACTTGACGGTGACCAAGTCATGGCTCGCTTCTTCTGCGGAAAATGTGCATTTAGTTTTACGGTTTTTGTCGACAAAATAATCAAACAGCCCTTTAAATATTTACATTTATCATTTCCGAAACTTATTCAGGGTCAAACCATTCGCAAATCGCGACGAATCAAATGTATTTTCCCGGCCAAAATCGAAAACAATCCTGCGCCGTTAGTCATTACAAATCTTAGTAGCACAGGTGCAGAGATCAAAACAACGGGCAATATAGGAAAACCTGGCACAGCAATAGCGCTATCCTTTACTGTAACTGTATATAATCAAGAAATGCCACTACTCATACAAAGCATTATTAGATCCTCAAAGAAGACAAATGAAGACGCATTAATTTTTGGACTTGAATTTGCTGAATTAAAACCTGATCAATTAACAATACTAAACAGCCTAATTAATCAAGTATTAGTAGAAAATCCAAATAGAGTTGTGTAGGTCTGGATCCCCAAGCAACAAATTAATCTGAAAAGAAATCTCGCGCTTTATCCATCCAAGATTTAGCTCTTGGACTATGGCGCGAACCGTCTTTCTGACTGATTTCTTCAAGCTCTTCTAGCAATTCCTTCTGGCGTGCGGTTAGTTTAACCGGTGTCTCAATAATAACATGGCAAAGCAAATCACCTTTCCGATGACTACGCACACCCTTAACACCTTTACCACGCAAACGGAAAATTTTCCCGGTTTGCGTTTCTGATGGTATTTTTATTTTGGCATGACCCTCAAGGGTAGGCACTTCAATTACACCGCCCAATGCGGCCACGCTATAACTAATTGGAATCTCACAATGTAAATTATCACTGTCACGCTGGAAAACAGAATGTGATGACAAGTGAATTACAACATACAAATCACCAGAGGGCCCACCATTAACACCCGCTTCGCCTTCTCCAGAAATACGAATACGATCACCATCATCAACACCTTCGGGGATTTTTACCGTCAGTGTTTTATGCCGCTTGATTCGCCCCGCCCCATGGCATACATTACATGGGTCAGTAATGATTTTTCCATTCCCCTGGCACTTAGGACAAGTCTGTTGAATTGAAAAGAACCCCTGTTGCATGCGAACCTGACCATGCCCATTACAAGTTGGACAAGTCTTTGGAGAGGTGCCCGACTTGGCACCACTGCCATGACATTTGTCACACGCATCCATGGTGGGAATACGAATTTTTGTTTCCGAACCATTCGCCGCCTGTTCCAGGGAAATTTCCAGGTTGTAGCGCAAATCAGAACCACGATGGACATTTGAACGCCCACCACGACCGCCAAAAATATCACCAAAAATATCACCAAAGGCATCGCCAAATCCCTGCGCACCACCACCACCGCCAGAACTTGCATCTACACCGGCATGCCCATATTGATCATATGCCGCACGCTTATTCGGATCCGTCAGCACTTCATAAGCTTGCTTGGCTTCTTTAAACAATTCTTCTGATTTGGCGTTTCCCTCATTACGATCTGGATGATGCTTCATTGCCAATTTACGATAAGCTTTCTTGATTGCAGCTTCATCGGCGTCACGACTGACACCGAGCACTTCATAAAAATCGCGCTTACTCATAGTTATTTCCTGCTACCGTGATATAAATCATAATGCCCAAATCTTCTTAAAATACAGATTCCTCCAAAACACCAAAACGCAGAGACGCTAAAAGAGTTTAAAACCCCCTTGCGGCACTCTGCGTTCTAGTACTCTCTCAGAACAATTGTGTCACGCTTCAATCGTTATTTTTTGTCATTGCCTTTTTTAACTTCTTCAAACTCTGCATCAACCACTTCACCTTCAACCGGCTTCTCACCACTGCCATCAGATGATGATCCCGTATCAGACTGAGCATCCTGCGTCTGTTGCTCTTGTTGCTGATACATCTTTTCGGCCAATTTATGCGAAGCCTCAGTCAATGCCTTGGTTTTTTCATCAATATCATCTTTATTATCTGACTTGAGCGCTTCTTCTGCATCTTTCAATGCCGTTTCAATGTTTGACTTTTCTTCGTCATCCAATTGTTCACCGTGTTCACTCAACGATTTCTTAACGGAATGAATCATCGCATCACACTGATTACGACTGGACACCAATTCAAACTTCTTGTGATCTTCTTCAGCATTCGCCTCTGCATCTTTTACCATGCGGTCGACTTCTTCATCCGACAAACCTGAGCTGGCCTGGATCTTGATTTTATTTTCCTTGCCCGTCGCTTTATCCTTGGCGGACACATGCAAGATACCATTCGCATCAATATCAAATGTCACTTCAATTTGCGGCATTCCACGTGGCGCTGACGGGATATCACTCAAATTGAATTGCCCCAGACTTTTATTGCCGGAAGCCATTTCACGCTCGCCTTGCACCACATGAATAGTCACGGCAGTTTGATTCTCTTCAGCAGTGGAGAACACTTGCTGCGCCTTGGTTGGAACCGTGGTGTTCTTTGGAATAAGCTTGGTCATCACACCACCCAGGGTTTCGATACCCAGAGATAATGGTGTCACATCCAACAGCAACACATCCTTAACATCACCTTGTAACACACCGCCCTGAATCGCGGCACCCACTGCCACAGCTTCATCTGGGTTCACATCCTTACGTGGCTCTTTACCAAATATCTCACTAACCTTTTCCTGCACTTTTGGCATGCGGGTCTGCCCACCAACCAAAATAACATCATCAATGTCAGATGCAGGTATACCGGCATCTTTTATTGCGATGCGACACGGCTCAATGGTGCGTTCAATCAGTTCTTCAACCAGGCTTTCCAACTTGGCACGTGTAATCTTAACCGCCAAATGTTTGGGTCCAGAAGCATCCGCCGTTATATAAGGCAGGTTCACTTCTGTTTGTTGACTGGATGACAATTCGATTTTAGTTTTTTCTGCCGCATCTTTTAATCGTTGCAATGCAAGCATATCCTGCTTCAGATCAATACCGCTTTCTTTCTTGAATTCGTCAACCAGATACTCAATCACACGCAAATCAAAATCTTCACCACCCAGGAAAGTATCACCATTCGTTGCCAATACTTCAAACTGGTGTTCCCCCTCTACTTCAGCAATTTCGATAATGGATACATCAAAGGTACCACCGCCCAGGTCATACACGGCTATTTTTCGATCACCTTCTTTTTTGTCCATACCGAAAGCCAGTGCAGCAGCGGTTGGTTCGTTAATAATACGCTTTACTTCCAGCCCGGCAATGCGTCCGGCATCTTTGGTTGCCTGGCGTTGTGAATCGTTAAAATATGCGGGCACAGTAATGGTTGCTTCCGTAACCGGCTCACCCAAATAATCTTCCGCCGTTTTCTTCATTTTCATCAGCACTTGCGCTGAGACCTCTGGCGGCGCAATTTTCTTTCCACGTACCTCAACCCAGGCATCATTATTGTCCGCCTTGATAATACTGTAGGGCACCATTTCGATATCACGCTGCACCATTTTTTCATCAAAGCGACGACCAATCAAACGTTTTACTGCAAACAAAGTATTTTTTGGATTGGTAACCGCTTGACGCTTAGCAGAAGCACCGACCAGAATTTCATCTTCTTCTGTATAAGCAACAATAGAAGGTGTTGTCCGTGTGCCTTCTGCATTCTCAATGACTTTAGGCTTCCCGCTTTCCATAATGGATACACAAGAGTTGGTGGTACCCAGGTCGATACCGATAATTTTGCCCATAACTGAATCCTTTTAAAGATTAAAAACTGTCTATCAATTGATCTGAAAATGGAGATACATATTGAAATTTCAAGTATCTTGTGATTTTGAAACCATAACGAGAGCCGGACGAATGATACGCTCATTCAACTTGTATCCCTTTTGCATCACCTGCACCACCGTATTCGGTGCGAGATCGGAATCAACCATAGTCATCGCTTGATGTTGATGCGGATCGAATTTCTCGCCCTGTGGATTGATCACTTTAATATTGAATTTATCAAAGACAGTAGTCAACTGTTTCTGTGTCAATTCCATACCACTTTTAAAGTTCTCTACAGTAGCGTTTTCAACGGCTAACGCAGCATCCAGACTATCCATCACTGTCAGCAACTCGGTGGAGAAACTATCAACCGCATATTTATGTGCATTAGCCAAGTCAGTCTGCGCCCGCTTGCGAATATTCTCAGTTTCAGCTTTGGCTCGCATCCAAGCATCATGATGCTCAACCGAGCGCATCTCCGCTTCTTTTAATAATTGCTCAAGATCAGGCGGCGGTGCTTGTTCAGCTTGCGGTGTTTCAACCGCATCAGCCACTCCTGCAGCAATCGTCTCATCTGTAGCGGGAATCGTTTCTGTTTGATCGGGTTGTGAATCTTGCGTTTCTTTTGGATCCTGTGAATTCTGCATTGCCCCTCCTAATGACTGTCCGTTTGATATAGGGATCGTCTTTAGAATTTCAAGGGCATTGCTAAAATTTCATCCAGAACTTGGTCCACATGGAATTTAAAACCTTTAGTTGCCAGAAAAACAACGATTGTAGTTGATAGCAGCCATTTAACTAAGCGACATCACAACACAAGAACGTGTTTTATTGATTTCTCTACGTTTTCTCGGATTAAGTACAACAAGTCATACTTAAAAACGAGCAATTTTTGAAGCTACCATTCTAAATTATCATCAGATGCTAACTCAATATTCAACCACTCATCATCAAGCTTCTCTAATCCTTGACTGGCAAGCGTTTTTTCAATTGATTCCGCCCAGCTCAGATGATTCTCATGAACAGGCGGAATAACCAACAAACTGGGACAAAGATAATCCGTGTTAATTACGCTTGCTAGATACTTTACTTGGAAGTGTTTGCTCTAATGTTTCCACCACCCACTGGTTAATACTTTTTTGTTCTGCGGTTGCCATAGCAGCTATTTCGCTATGCAACTTAGGAGGAATTCTCAAATTAAATTTTCCAGAGAATTCTTTCTTTGGATTTATCCCCTTCTCTTCACACACTTCAAGGTAAATTTTTAGCGATTTCCTGAACTCTCTACGTAGCTCTGAAGGACTTTTGCCGTAAAAATCCGCACTTCCATTTAAGCCTAGAATCTCACCCCGAAACATATCAATTTCAGGATCGTATTCAATTCTTGATTTATAAGAACCGATTTCCATTATATTCATGGGTTTACCTCATTTAGCTCTAGCCATTTTCTGATACTAACTACAGCCCCTTTATCTGTGTTTGGCGATGGGTGTGGTCTGTGGAAAACTCTAACTTCACCAAATAGAACCACCGCGATACGGGAACCAGCTCTTTCTGAAACATCAGCCCCTAAAGCCACAAATAATGATTCAATATCAGCCCAATGAATGTTTCCACTCGTTGGCCGCCTGTATATTAACTCAAGGGTTTTCTGGTGTTTTTTTTCACTCATTAATAGTACTATATTTCGGTACTATTGCAAAATCCTTGAGTATATCTAACACTCACATAGGAACCCAGCTCCACCGGATTCGACTACATATGCTTGTTATAACGCTTGGCTATAAACCATGAAACACCTAGCCCTATTGCAAACATCAATGTTTGAACACCAAATGTTGTCATAAATACAGCCTGCGACACTCTGTCATCGGTAATGTTTTCCCAACCTACCGAGAAACCAAAAACAACTATCCCAATAAGTGTTGATAGATAAACAGAGGCCAAACTGCAAACGCATGCAATTGTCCACGTGAGACGTTTTGTTGCGCCTAGGTAAACCGAGAAGGCTGCAAGAAAGAATGGCATTACAAATGGGATGACTACTATGTTTGCTCCAAACCTATAATCGGGGAAAACTACCCCTCTAATAATGCCCAGCCCCAAAATGACTGCGACCCATTTCATGCTGCGTTTAGCCATAGCCTTCTGACTCAAAATCAATCAAAAAAATGAACCCGAATCATGTTCACTGCTACTTCAACAACGGATGATCCTTGGGCAATTGTTTGGAATGCCAAATGGCAAGTTTATGCCGAACAGATTTTTCGGCAACTTGATCTTCCGGCAAGGGTTGGATGACTTTGTCGTGAACCAATAGCCGGTAGATGTAGAGCATTTTCTCACTTGCTGAATCAGTAGCCTCAAATTCAACCACGCCTCGCCCTTCCGCGTATTTCACACCAGCAAGCATGGCTTCCTTGAATAACGCGGCTTCATTTTTCAGTTTCTTCATGACAACCCCTGTTTATTATGCGTTAGCGGGACAAAATAAGGTCTTAATGTAGGGCATTGTTTGGCACTCTGCAAGTTGCGTGCATTCCTTTAGTGCGCTTGGTAGCAATTTGACTTTACAAGTCATCACTATTTATTTCTATTGCGCTTTCTTTCTCATTTGCTCTATCAATGACAATTTACTTTAATTCCAAATCTTCAAGTTCACCCATAAGCCATTCATAGATTTCACGCATCGACGACATCAAACCCCGCATCCTCAATAGCCTGTTTAAACTGATCTACGCTAGTTGTTTCAGCATCATACTGAATGGTGGCTTGCGCTTGCTCCAATGAAACTTCGACGTTACTGACACCGGAAATTTTATCCAGCACTATTTTAACGCTGTTAACACAACCCATGTAGGTCATGCCTTCGATTTTGATTTGTGTTGTTTGCATTATTAAATATTCTCTTAACCTGGATATTGCGCCAGTTGGTGGAATTTAAACGCCGAACTGTTTTGAATTGAGCGTACTCGCGACCGGAGACGCAGTTATTCTGCGGTGTAGAGAGCATGTACGTTCAATTCAAAACAGGGCAAGTTAAAAACCATCAAGTGAGCCTTAAGTACAAACTGTATTTTAGCAAAAATTACCAAAAACCAATAGACATAACGATTACAGGCCAGAATCTAACGCACTGGTGCAATATTCAGGTTAATGGCTGGCTTGCCAGCGTTTTAATAATAATGAATTGCTGACGACAGATACAGAGCTCATGGCCATGGCGGCACCGGCAATGACCGGGTTTAATAGGCCGATAGCCGCTAGTGGAATGCCCAGTGTATTGTAGACAAAGGCAAAAAACAGGTTCTGGCGGATTTTTCTGAGGGTAGCACGGGAAAGCGAAATGGCATCCGCCACACTCATCAGGTCATTGCGTATCAGGGTAATATCAGCCGCTTCTATCGCCACATCCGAACCTGCACCAATGGCAAAGCTGACATCAGCCGCTGCCAGCGCGGGTGCATCGTTAATGCCATCGCCAATCATGCCGGTAAATTGCCCACTGGCTTTCATTTTCATGACTTCAGCGGCTTTATCCTGTGGCAAAACTTCGGCACGATATTGTGTGATTCCTGTGCGCTTGGCAATAGCTGCGGCGGTAACAGCATTGTCGCCGGTTAGCATGACAACTTCAATACCCATAGCTTGCAGTTGTTCGACGGCTTTAATTGATGTATCCCGCAGACGATCTGCTATGGCCAGATAGCCGAGAATTTGATGACCGTTATCTGAAATGGACGCAATACCGATGACGGTCTTGCCTTCCGCCTGTAAAGTTGTGATCTGTTGCGTGTCCACAGTCACGCCCTGCTGAGACAAAAATTTTGGCGAGCCAAGCAGATATTGCATTTCATCAATGCGAGCCGTAATACCACTGCCCGTAATGGCAGAAAAATCCTTGATCGGCTGCGTTTTAATATTCATATTCTGTGCGCTGTCCAAAACCCCCCGCGCGAGCGGATGCTCTGAGCCTTGTTCTAATGAAGCGGCAATGCGCATCAGGTCATGGGTATTCATTGATTCATTTGGCACAATATCGGTAACTTCCGGCTTGCCTTCGGTAAGCGTGCCGGTTTTGTCGACAATAACTGTCTGTATTTTCTCCGCGTGCTCCAACGCTGCGGCATTCTTAACCAAAACACCAACTTGCGCACCACGCCCTGTACCCACCATGATTGCCGTCGGTGTCGCCAAACCCAATGCACACGGGCAAGCAATCACCAACACCGCGACAGCATTAATGAGTGCGGTCACAAAATCAGCAGTCAACCACCAGGTAATCCCCAGCGTTAAGATGCTGATCACCACCACAATGGGTACAAACACGCCTGAAATTTTGTCCGCCATACGCTGAATCGGCGCTTTTGAACCTTGCGCTTCTTCAACCAAATGAATGATCGCGGCCAGTTGCGTATGTGCGCCCACACTGGTGGCACGACATTTGAGCAGACCTTGCTGGTTCATGGTGGCGGCAAAGACGTTTGCGCCTTCTTGTTTGCTAACCGGCAAACTCTCACCGGTCAGCATGGATTCATTGATACTGGAAGCGCCTTCAACAACGACACCGTCAACGGGCAGGTTTTCACCGGGGCGCACGATAAAGATATCACCGACTTGCAAGCTGTTGGCCGGGACTTCAATAATTTCCCCATCGCGCTCAATTCGCGCTGTTTTAGGCTGCAGTCTAACAAGAGCTTCTATGGCTTCAGATGTTTTTCCCTTGGCGCGCGCTTCCATTAATTTGCCCAGCATCACCAGCGTGATAATGGCTGCACTGGCTTCAAAATAGATATGTTGATCCAGTGCAAATGCCGTGACGACAGCACTAAAGAAGTAGGCCATGCTGGTGCCTAAAGCAACCAGCACATCCATATTCGCACCACCACTGCGCAAGGCATGGTAAGCACCGGTATAAAAACGCTTGCCAATCCAGAATTGCACCGGCGTTGCCAATAACCACTGCAACCATCTGGGCAATATTTCCATATCATGGCCGGTAAACATAGCACCCATTTGCAGCACCATTGGCAAAGTAAGTGCCGCTGAAATCCAGAATAAACGCAGTTCAGACTGGTAAGCGGCCAGCCGCCGGGCTTTTTCTTCTGAATGGCTGGTTTCACTAATTTCGCTGGCATCATAGCCCGCGTTAATTACTGCGGCAATTAAAGTATCCACGCTTGCCAAGCCGGGTATAAAGCTGATTTTGGCTGTTTCCGTCGCGACATTGACACTGGCTGTCACACCCGGCAATTTGTTCAGCGCTTTCTCAATATGATTGCCACATGCGGCGCAAGTCATTTTGCGTAACTGCAACTGCACAGACTGCGGGACAATATGAAAACCCGCTTTTTCAATTGCATCAACCAGTTCGTCCGTTTTGATTTGTCCATCATCATAATGCACGCGTGCTCTTTCATTGGCGAAATTCACGACGGCCTGGACACCGGACAATTTATTCAGATTGTTTTCGATACGTGCCGCACAAGCAGCACAGGTCATGCCTTCAATCGGCAATTCAATTTGTTTGAGAGCTGGGGAATTCAAAATACTTCCTGAGTATAGATTATGTTAATGATGCGGCACCAGTACACCATCAATCAACTGAACCGGGTCTCCACGATGAAATTGTGAGGCCTCCGGGATCGTAATAATGGCTTGGCTACCGTCCTGCATGGTAATACCGACATCATAATGATGATTATGCATTCCACGACCGGTGTGGTCAGTATTGTGAGGATGTGGACCATATTGGCCAATGCTTCGCGCGACCGTACCTGCTACCACACCAACTGCTATTGCATTTAAACCAGGGCCTTGTCCAGGAATGTTTATAAAATCAATTACCCCACAGTTGATGCAGGTTGCACCTGGCGGATGGCGATGAATAATGCCGGCGTCGGTACTCTTAACGCTGATGCTGTTTCTAGCACCAATCATGGTACCAACACGATTCACCGTCCTGCTTGGCATACTCAGATTAGACTTGGCTTTAGGCTTTGGAACCAACGCTAATTCTTGTGTACCTGGATTAGCCTGTTGATGCATGGTATGGGTGCTAATAGACTGCGTTAACGCGTTTTTAATACCTATCAAACTGAGTATTAAAATAATCGCGATCTTTATAAATAACACATTAGTAATGCTATGGTTTTTTAACATTGCTTGCCTCCTTGCCAGTTAACGGCAGGACAGTAGAATAAGTGTAAAACATGAAATCAATTTAATCCCGAATTAATCTGTGTTTCCTTAGAACCAAAACCAAGCAATTGGTTTCATTATATTAAGGGTGCCTCTAAAAATTCAGAGTTCGCCCAAATGCAAGGCGCGGAAAAAATTTTGCAGCGCAACATATGATTGATATGTAAGCAAGAAATTTTTTCGCAACGCAGCAGTTGGTATGAAATCTGGATTTTAAGAAGTGCCCTTAATTGACTGCAGCAATAGGAATACCACGTATCTCAATCAGTCATTCTTCTCACTGATGTCTTTTTTTTCTGTTTCTTCATTTCCAGTTTGTACCGCTAAATCTGTTTTAGCTGCTTTAGCAGCTTCCTTCTGTTTTCTGATGGTAAAAGCAGCCACGAAGATTCCCAGTTCATACAGCAGCAGCAAGGGCACAGCCAACATAAATTGCGAAATGATATCCGGCGGCGTGACGATGGCGGCAAGTACAAATGCGCCGACAACAACATAAGGGCGAATTTCCTTGAGTTTATCGGTTGATATCATGCCTGTTCGCACCAACACCATGATCAACACAGGCACTTCAAAAGTAAGCCCAAAAGCAAAAAACATCGACAAGACAAAGCTGACATATTTGCCAATATCTGTCATCACCGCAACGCCATCAGGTGCAAAAAAGGTAATAAACTCAAACACCAGCGGCAGCACCGCAAAATAGGCAAAAGCCATGCCGAAAAGAAACAAAAGACTGCTGACAATTACCAGCGGCAAGGCCAAACGTTTTTCATGCGAGTACAAGCCAGGCGCAACAAATCCCCATAATTGATAAAGCGTATGCGGCAGAGTAATGACAAAAGCCATCATTATGGCCACCTTCATGGGCACAAAAAACGGTGTCGCCACATCTGTGGCAATCATTTGACCGCCTTGCGGCAACTTCTCCAACAATGGTTGCGCCAATAAAGTATACAATTCACGTGCATAAACAGCGCAGGGCAGAAATCCAAGCAGCAGGCCAGCCAGAATACGTATCACTCGGGTACGTAATTCCACCAAATGCGATAAGAGTGACCCTTCAGTATTCATCATAATTAATAGACATCGGCAGGCTTCAGATTAGCAGTGCTATTTGTGTTCCTGGTCGGGATTATTCTGTTTAGCTTCGCTGGTTTCTGACGTTTGTTGTTGTCGTGCTGAGGATGAAGAAGGTAAAGATGATGAATCAACGGGTGATTTGGCTTCAGTTTTAACAGCTGTTAATGTTTCTTTTAAGGACTCAATATCAGCGGTTGATTTCAATTGATCCATCTCTTGGCGAAATGACTCTTCTATGGATTGCGTTGTTTCCTGTACAGAAGCATGCATTTTTTTCAGCTCTTCCATGCGGATTTCATTGTGAATATCCGTTTTAATGCCATACACATAGCTACGACAACGCGCATACAAATGCCCAAGTGTGCGTGCCACCTGGGGCAGTCGTTCCGGTCCGACCACAATCAATGCAACCACTGAGATGATCAGTATTTCCAAAAAACTGATATCAAACATTTTGTATAATTTACGGCGCTAATTGGTTTTAAAAACACCCTTTAACAATTAAGCACTTAAACACTCAACCTTTAGTTTGTATGTTTACCTTGGTCTCATCACTGGCCAATGAGTCATTGTTATCTGCTGGCGCGGTTGAGATATTGACGATTTCCGGCTCATTCTTGGCTGCGGTAAAATTACCTGTGTTAACGGTTTCCGTCACGGTGCTATCCGTCGTCTGGTTTTGTGGCGGTTGCTTGAAGGCCGTTGTAGTGGCTGTGGTTGTGGTTCTGTCCTTGACTTCACCTTCTATCGTCTGGCTATTTGCATTTGTATTGGGCGACTCAGATGCGGCATGATCTGTATCTGAATCTTTCATTCCTTCCTTAAAACCCTTTAATGCACTTCCAAGATCACCACCCAAATTGCGCAATTTTTTGGTGCCAAAAACAAGCACCACAATTGCCAACACGACCAGCCAATGCCAAATACTGAATGCACCCATCATTTTCTCCTTTTCTAGTAGCAGCGGTAGGAGGCTGTCCGAGAATAGTAATCGTAGCGAGGGAAAGCCATTTTGAGGCAGATTTTTTGATCATTTGAGGCGAATAGTTGTTCTATTTAACAAAAATTATCGGGAAATATGACCAAAATGGCTTGTCCGCAGTAGATTATTAGCCTCCTAGCCTCGATGAATCATGGCAGACAAGCGCTCTTTACCACCGATAATATGGATATGCAGATGAAGAACCTCCTGCCCACCGACACGCCCAGTATTGATAATTGTGCGATAACCATCTGTGCAACCATGATCTTTTGCCAGTTTGGGAATCAATAACAGCATTTTCCCCAGCAAATTCAGGTGGCTTTCTTCAGTCTCAGACAATGAAGCAATATGCAGCTTGGGTATGAGCAAGATGTGTACAGGTGCTGCAGGGTTAATATCATTAAACGCAATAACATCGTCATCTTCATATATTTTCTTTGTCGGAATTTCATCGCGCACAATTTTACAAAATATACAATTATCCATGCCTTATCCTGTTTTGCGTGAAATCTTCTCGTCGATACCGGAAACACCTTCACGCCTTTGTAGTTCCGCCAGCACATCATCGGGCGTTACGCCATGATAGGCCAGCAACACTAAGCAATGAAACCACAGATCAGCCGTTTCACGCACCACATGTTGTGCATCACCATCTTTGGACGCCATCAATACTTCCGCTGACTCTTCAGCAATTTTTTTCAGTATTTTATCTTCTCCGCCATGTAACAACTTGGAGACATACGAACTGGCAGCATCCGCCTGTTTACGTGCTTCAATGGTTTGCGCCAAGCGATGAAGAATTGTTGAATCAGTCATTTATCGTAGATTTTCTTTGGGTCTTTAATTATCGGAGCGGTAACTACCCACTGCTCATCTTCAAGTTTCTTAAAAAAACAATTATGTCGCCCCGTGTGACAAGCAATTCCACCAACTTGTTCAACAACTAACAGCAAGACATCCTCATCACAGTCCAAGTAAATATCGATTACCTTCTGAGTATGACCGGATTCTTCACCTTTATGCCAAAGTTTTTTACGAGAACGTGACCAGTATATGGCTTCACGCTTTTCAACGGTTAGCTTCAGTGCTTCTCGGTTCATCCAGGCAACCATCAATACTTTGTCACTGCCATTTTCTTGGGCAATAACTGGAACCAGTCCATCAACAGACCAATTGATTTTACCAAGCCAACTATCAGGCATAATCTTCCGTTTTGGAATAAATCGTAAAAATTGCCCCCTGCAAAACCACCATCCGCAAAATCATTTTATTGATGCGTATCAAGCAGTATATATGACCCTATTCTATCATTACAAGCGCACTTCAATACCATGTTCTGCCATGCGCTGTTTTGCTTGTTGTACCGTAAATTCACCATAATGGAAAATACTGGCTGCCAATACGGCATCCGCATGACCTAGCAACACACCATCCACCAGATGATCAAGATTTCCAACACCACCGCTGGCAATTACCGGGATATCCACGGCATCTGATACAGCACGTGTCAATGAAACATCAAAACCATTACGCATGCCGTCTCTATCCATACTGGTGAGCAGAATTTCGCCGGCACCCAGCACTTGCATTTTTTTTGCCCACTCAATGGCGTCAATACCGGTAGCTTTACGTCCACCATGCGTAAACACTTGCCAACGGGGTGGGTTATTTTGTGATTCAACCTGTTTGGCATCAATGGCGACGACAATACATTGCGAACCATAATGCCCGGATGCGTCAGCAACCAGTTGTGGATTCAACACCGCTGAAGTATTAATACTGACTTTATCAGCACCGGCATTTAATAATCTTCGCACATCTGCAACCTCACGCACGCCACCGCCCACCGTTAATGGAATGAACACTTGAGAGGCGACATCTTCAATAATGTGCAAAATCAGATCACGATCATCTGAACTGGCAGTAATATCAAGAAACGTGAGTTCGTCGGCACCTTGGTCATCATAACGGCGCGAAATTTCTATCGGGTCGCCCGCGTCACGCAATTCAACAAAGTTAACACCTTTCACAACACGTCCGTTCGTTACATCAAGACATGGAATAATTCTTTTAGCAAGGCTCATCAGGAAAAAATACAGAGATAATAAACAGGAATTTTAGGATTTCAGGATATATGGCAATCTTTCAATATTGCTTAGACGCCTTTACTTTGGCTTAATTGGTCAGCCAAGATTTGCGCGGCTTTAAAATCTAATGAACCTTCATAAATAGCGCGTCCGGTAATTGCACCCATGACGCCTTCCGCTTCAATTTCACACAACGTGTTGATATCGTCGATATTGGTAATACCACCACTGGCAACAACAGGAATCGTCAACGCACGGGCTAATTCAACAGTGGCTTCAATATTTATGCCATTGAGCATACCATCTCGCCCGATATCAGTGTAAATAATTGCTTCAACACCATAATCCTCAAACTTTTGGGCCAGATCAATGACATCATGACCGGTTACTTTTGACCAGCCATCCACAGCCACTTTGCCCTCTTTTGCATCCAAGCCAACCATGATATGGCCGGGAAAAACATTACAAGCATCATGTAAAAACCCTGGGATTTTGACCGCAGCTGTGCCAATAATGACATACGTAATGCCGTCATCCAGATAACGCTCTATGGTTTCCAGATCGCGGATGCCTCCACCCAGTTGTATGGGTATCTCGTCATCAATCGCCTGGACGATTTCACGAATAACACTAGCGTTCTTTGGTTTACCGGCAAATGCACCATTTAAGTCAACCAAATGCAGTCGGCGCGCACCTTGTTCTAACCAATGTGTAGCCATTTCACCCGGATTTTCGGAAAATACCGTAACATCCTCCATAACCCCTTGTTTTAGTCGTACACAATGCCCGTCTTTAAGGTCTATCGCAGGAATAATCAGCATGGCTTAAGCAGAATTAATAATTGATTAATAGGATGATTCATTCAGTTTACTACAATTATTTCTCAACAATGTGGCGTCCATTTAGCAAAATTACCCAGTAGCGTTAATCCAGCTACGTGACTCTTCTCAGGGTGAAACTGTACAGCGAAAATATTATCCTTTGCAACAGCACAAGTAAACGGAAAAGGATAGCTTGTTTGCGCAGCAATGGCAGCCTCATTTTCCGTTTCCACATAATAACTATGCACAAAATAAAAACGCGCATCATCAGCAATACCATCCCATAGCGGATGCGTTATGGTTTGATGCACCTGATTCCATCCCATATGCGGCACTTTAAGCTTTTGCCCATCAGGCTGCATCATCGCTGATGCTGGAAAATGTAATACTTTTCCCGGCAGGATGCTCAAGCCTTGAATATTGCCTTCAGCACTTTCATCAAACAACATTTGCAAACCAATACATATACCAAGAAATGGTTTATTGGCAGCAGCTTCCAATACGGTCTCACGCAACCCGCGCATTTCCAATTCATGCATACAATTAGGCATGGCACCCTGACCAGGCACCACAACACGTTTTGCTTGGCGTACCACTGCAGGGTCGCTGGTCACTACAACTGATGCAGTGGGTGCAACATGTTCAAGCGCTTTATGCACGGAACGCAAGTTGCCCATGCCATAATCAACAATTGCTATATCTGTCATACTTTAGTTTACAAGAACCCTGTTACTTATAACGTGCCTTTAGTGGATGGGATAATACCTGCCGCACCAGGATCATTTTCAAGCGCCATACGCAACGCACGGCCAAATGCTTTAAATACAGTCTCAGCCTGGTGGTGTGCATTTTTTCCACATAGATTATCAACATGTAAGGTTACCAAAGCATGATTCACAAAACCCTGGAAAAACTCATTCACCAGATCCACGTCAAAATCACCAATGCGTGCACGCACAAAATCAATATTAACGACCAAACCCGGGCGCCCGGACAAGTCAATGACGACACGTGACAATGCCTCATCCAGCGGCACATAAGCATGACCATAACGGCGCAAACCTGTTTTATCACCCGCAGCCTTTGCAAAGGCTTGTCCTAGCGTGATGCCAATATCTTCGACGGTATGATGCGCATCGATATGCAAATCACCCTTGGCAGAAATTTCCAGGTCTATCATGCCGTGACGCGCGATTTGATCCAGCATATGGTCCAGAAACGGCACCCCGGTATCAAGCACGGCTTTGCCGGTTCCATCCAGATTCAAGCTAACGCTGATTTGGGTTTCTAAGGTGTTACGGGTTACTTGTGCTTGGCGCATAACAAGATCTTTGATTGATACAAAATGATTAGCAAATTGATTTAGCGAATTTTAAACTGTTTCGCTGAGTATTGTTTGTAATGTTTCACAAAATTGCGTATTTTCTTCAGGTGTTCCTACGGTTACACGCAAGCAGTTTGCTAATAAAGGGTGTGTGCCGTCGAGAATTTTTATTAATATGCCACGCTGCTTCAGTGTATCAAATACCGCTCTGGCATCATCAATACGAAATAAAATAAAGTTAGCATCTGAAGGAAACGCCTCAACACCGTTTAGTTCAGCCAAACGACGATACATTTTTGCGCGCCCAGCCTTAATGACTTGCGCCTGCTGCAACAATATATCCGTATGACTTAAAACCGTTTGCGCGATTAATTGCGTCATTATGCCAACATTATAAGGCAAACGCATCTTTTCCAAATGCAACAACCATTCTGGACGCCCAACTAACAGCCCTAATCTTAAACCAGCCAAGCCCAGCTTTGACAGTGTGCGCATCAATAACAAGTTCGGATATTGTGTCAATTTATCCATCAAACTCGCATCAGCAAAGGCATGATACGCTTCATCGATCACCACAATACCCGGTGTTGCTTGAATAATCTGCAAAACAGCATCGGCATCAAATAAATTGCCGCTTGGGTTATTCGGATAAGCCAAAAAAATCACCGCTGGTTTATGCTGTGCAATTGCAGCCAGCATGGCTTCCAGATCCAACGAAAAGTCATCTTTTAGCGCTACGCCAACATATTCAAGGTTGGCAAATGTGGCGATCATGCGAAACATCGCAAATGCCGGCTCGGCACTCAACAATACCGCACCTGGCTTGGCCGCAGCCATGGCGATGATTTGAATAATCTCATCCGAACCATTGCCCAGCAAAATATCCATCTCATCAGGAACGCCTAAAGCCGTACGCAAAGAAGCTTTAAGTGAAGCAGCACTGGCATCTGGATAACGATTAACAGGTGCACCAGCCGCCAACTGCGAAATCTCATCGCGCAACTTTAGCGGCAAGGCATAAGGATTTTCCATTGCATCCAATTTGATCATGCCTGTTGCAGGCGGGACATGATAGGCAGAGAGTGCGAGAATTTCTGGACGGATAATTTGATCAGGATCGTAAGAATTAGGCATATCAGCTATTTTAACTCAACACAGGTTCAATGTTGCAGCTGACTACATTATTTATTGAAAATATTACGGAACATTATGATAAAAACCACGGTTACATAGACATAGCGTTTAGAGCGTTTCTTAAGCAGCGAGCTCCTGAGCCAGCGTATTAAACTCACTTTGGCATGCTTGAACTTGTTGTAGCACTGTTTCAGCCTCTAGTTGACTAATACCAAGCTCTTCCAGCAATGCACCTGTTTCGACATAAGGGCAAGCATCAAGCATGCCATCCTTCTGTAACAAGCGATTAGCCGTTGCCACCAGTTTTACATAAACGGCATGCTCGCCCGCGTAATCCGGGAAATGATGCTCTGCAACAATTACGGTAATCTCTTCTGGCAAATTCCACGCTTTAAGCAGATACATACCAATGGTGTCATGCGTAATACCGAATCTTTGCATTTCAAGTGCCCGAATGTCATGCTTGGGATAGTTTGCAACCAGTTCATTAAGGCTTGCGAATTCCTTAGGACATAAGTGACCAAATATCATATAACCAAAGTTATGCAGTAAACCACCAAGATAGGCAAGCCCTGAGTCTGAGATTTTATTTTTTGTCATGTGCTTACATAATTCACGGCATAGCAGGGCACACTCCAACGCATCACTCCAAACACGAATGAGCCCAAGCGGGCCATGATTTGGTATTTTAAGCTGTCCGGCGGTGGCAACACCCATTGTGACATTTAATGCTGTTGTGTAACCCAGTACCAACGAAACCGCATGCTGTACTGAAGTAATACGATCGCTGTAACCAAAAATAGCCAAACGTGCATATTTCATGACAAAAGCGGCTAAAGCGGGATCTTCCTCAATGATCTCCACCAATTGTTCTATATTGGCATCAGGCCTGTTGCGTAATTCTAAGATTTTACGGGCTGTTTCGGGCAGAGTCGGAAGAAGCGCGGCTTGCTGTAATGTTTGGCGAAGTTTTGTGCTGAATTCTTGCTTATCATGTTGGTTACTCAAAGCTTTTTGCCTCAAAATAATAATTAGGTTATCAAGATCACTTCATACCAAACACAAATAATTAGACCTTTTTTTCTGGAAGGTTAATGATAAACAGTTAGATAGATTAAGTATAGTCCCATTTTTAAGCCACAAGCCCTTGGGCCAAATTATTCAACTCATTTTGGCATGCTAGAATTTGCTGACGCACCGCTTCAGCTTCTGACTCACTGATACCAAGCTCTTCCAGCAATGCAGATGTTTCAACATGTTCACAGGCGTCAAGCATGCCATCTTTTTGTAACAAGCGATTAGCCGTTGCCACCAGTTTCACGTAAATAGCATGTTCCCCAACGTAATTCGGAAAGTGATGCTGTTCAGCAATGATGACAACTTCTTCCGGTAAATTCCACGCTTTGAGCAAACAAGAGCCAATGACGTCATGGGCGATACCAAAGTTTTCTATTTCAAGTGTGCGTATGTCCTGTTCTGGGTCAGCGGAAACCATCTCATTCAAATTGGCATATTCCTGAGGGCAAAAATGACCAAATAACATATAACCAAAGTTATGCAGCAATCCGCCCAGATAAGCAAGATCAGGATTTATCAATTGTTTTTTCGCCATACGCTTACATAATTCACGGGAAAATTGGGCGCATTCCAATGCATCACTCCAAATACGGATACGCCCAAGCAATCCATAATTAGGTATTTTAAGACTGCCGGATGAGGCAATACCCATCGTGACATTTAACGCTGTCGTATAGCCAAGCACCAACGTAACGGCATGTTCCACTGACGTGATACGATCACTGTAGCCAAAAATTGCCATACGTGCATATTTCATAACAAAAGCAGCCAAAGTAGGATCTGCTTCAATCAACTGCACCAATTGTTCTAAATTGGCGTCAGGTTTGTTGCGCAATACTAAAATTTTACGGGCCGTCTCGGGTAACGGCGGAATCAAGGATGTATGTTGTAATGTTTCTCGCAGATTCGTGCCGAGTTCTTTTTTATCATGTGCATTCAATATCTTCACCTTGGAATTATTGGTTATATGGATTGTTGTCCAGCAAAAAACTGGTCTTTATAAACGCCGCAAACCTATTATTCTGGACATTGTTAATATCGTAAGAAAATAGTGCAGTCTTTAGAAAAACACCGTCTTATAACCATCAATCTCCGAGATCTTCCAAAAATCGTTGAATCCGCGCAGCATTTACGCCCAAATCGCTTTGTCCAACGCGTGAAACCGAACGCATATCAACCTGTGTCTGGCCTGCTTGCGCTCGTATCCGAATCACGACATCATCCTTAAAACCCATAATCCGCGTAGTATCTGTGGCTTCAATCCTGCCCTCTTCAGCAGCAACAGAAGCAACTTCCCAGCCGCGTTTCTCCACCAATACAAGCGCATCATTAAATACCTGACTAACGAGCCGGTTTATACGTATCGGGCCAAGATTGGGATAACCCGCTTTTTGCAAGTCAGCGAGATCCTCCGGCATCTGACGATCCAACGGATTATGTGCAGAAGTACGCAGTCCCTCGATGACTGGAAATTGCGGTGGATTCAATAAATCCGTCGTAATATCATAAATACGCGGCACCCCGGCACCAGCTAATGCAGCAAATATAACGGGTATCGCCACCAGCAAACCCAATGATGGCCCAGACAATGTCGCCGTAATTCCTGGTTTCCCGGCCTTAATCGCGATAATCGTGCCAACCAAACCCAGAAGCATCGCCAGCAAACCAGTAATCGCCCCAGCCACAAGCCCCAACAAAGCCGGTTGAAAATCAACCAGCGCGAATCGATAGCTAATAACAGCCAGCACTGCAATCAATGCGGCAACCTGCGCAAGTTTTAAACTCCAACGTGTAAGAAATAATTGTTTGTTCATAATTCGATACCATCAAATAGTTTCAAAAAATTTATACTAAGCCGACCGGTTAGGAGGCTGTCCGAGAATAGTGGTCGTAGCGAGGGGAAGTAATTTTGAGGTAGATTTTTTGATCATTTGAGGCGAATAGTTGTTCTATTTAACGAAAATGATCAGGAAATCTGGCCAAAATAGCTTTCCCGCAGTAGATCATTCTATTCTCGGACAGCCTCCTAGGATTATAAAAGGAGAAGAAGGTGCGTGCAGCATTATTGAATACTGCACATCTGAACACTTGCAATTCGCAAGTTAATGGCTTACATTAACTTGCATAACACAAGCTACTGTAAGAAGAAAACCGATTTATTCTGCATTAAAAAGGAAATAATAATGATAAAACTGCACCAATTCGCCCGCACCTGGGGCATTCCCAATCTCAGTCATTTCTGCTGCAAACTGGAAACTTACTTACGCCTGACCCAAATTCCGTATGAGGTAGTCGAAAGTATGCCACCTAAGGCACCCAAAGGTAAATTACCGTTTATCGAAGATGGCAATAAAAAAATTGCCGACAGCGATTTGATTATTCAACATCTGATCCAAGCGTATGGAGACAAATTGGATGCTGATTTGAGTCCTGCACAAAAAGCAACTAGCCTCGCCATGCAGCGTTTACTGGAAGACCATTTGTTTTGGATTACAATGTACACACGCTGGCAATATTCTGATGAGAACTGGCAAGTGAACAAAAAAGCCATTTTCCACACATTTCCACTCTTCATTAGAGATATCGTCGCGGGTGTTTTCCGGATTTTAATTCGTCGCCAAATCTACGGGCAAGGCATTGGCCGACATACCAGTGAAGAAATTTTTCAACTGGGGCGCGATGATTTGGATGCATTGTCTAATTACTTAGCCGACAAACCTTATTTTATGGGTGATAAACCAACCAACCTGGACGCCACCGCATTTGGTTTTTTAATCAACACCCTTGGCTGCCCGATTGAATCCCCGGTTAAAGAATATGCACGCAGGAAACCAAATCTTGTTGATTATTGTCAGCGTATTATGTCCGAATACTATCCCGAGTTAGACGCAGCAAGCAATCCATAAAAACATGAAGACTCTGGATTTTGCATCGGCGCCAAATCCCATCAAACTCAGGCTTTACTGTGCTGAAAAAGGTCTGACCATACCTTTTGAACACATTGATTTAACGCAAAGTGAGCAGCGAAAACCGGCCTTTCTGAAAAAGAATCCACAAGGTACTGTGCCCATATTGGCATTAGATAATGGCACTTACCTGACGGAGTCTTTGGTGATTATGGAATACTTGGAGGAGCTTTATCCCAAGCCACACATGATTGGCAAAACCCCGTTGGAACGTGCTTATACAAGGCAAATAGAACGCTTTATTGAATGGCATATCCTACACCAAACCACCCAAATCTTTTATCACACCCACGCGTTTTTCAGCGACCAACAACAAATCCCGACGATTGCAGCGCTGGCAAAAGCCAGGCTACCAAAGGCTTTAGAACATTTAAACCAATTTCTCAACAAATCCGGCTTTGTGATTGCCAATCAGCCAACAATCGCTGACTGCACTTTATTTGCTGCATTTGTACACGCTCAGCGAGTTGATCTTGATTTGGGTGCCGAATGCAAAAATATCAGGCACTGGCATCAGTGTTTCAGTCAGCGCGATAGTGTGAAAAAATTAAAATTGCAACCGAATTAATCAGGACACAATAATAGACCCAACAAATAATAAGCAAAATTATGGAGATACGGCGTTTATTTGATATACTTTATAGCATATATTATGTACTGAGTTAATTCCTGTCATGTCTACCAGTCAAACGAGGGGCAATTCAAATGCATTTTATATCTGTAGAAATGAAGCATCGCAACACGGGGCACTTTGATTGCACAAGATAACACCATAATTAATATCATATTATGAATCTCACAATTGCTTTCACACTATCAGTAATAACGAGTATTGTATTTGCAGCATTTAACAACGCCATGTATGGCATACTGACTTTCATCATAACGCTGCCGATATTTTTGTTCATCACCCATAATCTCATTCTCAGAAATAACCAGGAAAGCAGCAGACAAGTAGCTGCGGCTACGGCGGCATCAACACAAACCGTCAGTACTTATGCAAAAAAATCATTTGCCTGGCCGGCGCTTTTTAAATTTCAATTTGAAATCGACGGAGAACCGCAATATCAACCAATATTGAAGCGATTAGCCACGCACACCCATAAACCCAAAAACAAAGATGGCAAACAACCGGTGCATACGGCTTATCTGATACCGGATGAGGAACACAAACTGGTACAAGTAACAATTGACAATGAAACTGTCGGGTTTTTCAACATCAGTGATACACGCAGTTTCCGACGCAGACTAAGCGCCAAGAAACTGGCCGGACAGATCACAACTTGTCAGGCAATCATCGCGGATAACTATAAAGAACAAAGCCGTCAGAAATACTATAGCGTCATGCTCGACATGAAATCTTTCTCATAGTCATTTGTGGAAAAACACGCCATTCGTGGCCTAACCCTTTCGCTCTCTTTATTGCTGGTCATGATGCTAATCCCCAACAGGGGTTTTGCAGGATCGCTAATCTTTGATACCAGGGGTTACGCCTCTGGTCAACTGAGCAAACTAAGTCGTGAAAGAACGTTCAGCAGCGCCGTTGTTGGAGAGGTTTTTCTTGGCAATGAGAGTGCGTCGTTCATTAGCATTGGTAATCAGCCCCCTGGTTTAGTCAACAACCCGTGGCGTTTTTGTATTGACGAGGATGAATACGAAGAACTTGAAGAACTTCTTGGCCGTAATATTGTGATCAAATACAAAATGCCCAGAAGGTCTTCGTTACTCAATTGCTCTGCAAAACACGAACTGCTCGAAATCTACCCAGTCATTAAAGACCAGACATTGGATGAAACACAATTTGTTGGAGACATCAGAACATTTGCGCAAGAAGTTTCATATGGTGTTGAATTTGGAAGAATAACTAACGCAATAAAAAACAAAAATAGAAGCCGGAGCTATTTCATGACCTTACAGGTCGGAAATAATGGCAATAGGTTTCGCCATTTTGTTACAGATGATCCTGAGACATATGAGTTTGCAGTCGCCAGTTTAAGAATGGCTGCGAAAGTGAGAATACACTTCAGTGACCGACTCTCAACCCGTACCATCTACGGTGCCACTGTTCGATCATTTATCTCGGAAATAGAGATTGTTGAATAATTCATCAAGCTAAATCTGTCCATGACTGAAACATCAGCCCTGCCACCATTTACCGAAAAACGTCGTCAACGTGCCGACGAACACTTCCAAACACACTTAAAAGGCCAGTGGGAATGGTATAGCCAAGGCGTCCAGCACGATTGAACCGCATGAATTTTTAACCTTCTTGTCAGGCAAACTCAAAACAGTTCATCAGTGACGACAAACACTACAACAACGCCTGTCTAGTCTGGAAGCACAGCCTGATTTTGATGGCCGCTTTCGTATCAATGAACTGTTTTGCTACGCCAACACCTGGAAGCAGGCGTTAGCGGCTCTGGTTAAGGAACACAACACAGTACTCATGGACTTACGCAGAGCTTCTCAGCCAGAAAACCAGGCTGCATCCATGAACTCAACACGCTGATCAAAGTAACGCCATTAGCACGCATACTTTTGACCGTCGACAAAACAACTGATTTGGCCTTTCTGCAACAAACACTGCAAGATGCCTGGCAAAAATTCGGCACACAAACCGATGGCAACCAAAAACAGCCAAGCATTAAAGTTTATAAATTAGAATCTTCCACCAACCCAGTCCAACAACTCATGCCCTGGCTATGTACTTCGGCAAGCTGAACCGTCCATCAAAGCAGATAATATCAGCTTTTTAGTTTCATCTTGATAACACGCAATTTCTGCTTAATATAGTGCCAAAGCTTTGAAACAACACGCGCCTCACCACTAGATTGCTGCTTATGCCACCGCGCAATCGCTCGCTCTGAACGCTCACCTGAAATACGCACTGGCGAATGGATTAGGAAATGATCAACTTTTGCATTTTCAGGATAAATATTCTCACAATACGGGTCATGCTGCGTAATAGGTGCGAGTGCGAGTGCGGGCGCGGGTTCTAAGGCGCCATCTTTCACCGCACTAATCACAAAACTACCACCTTGCTGGGATTGCAGAATGCCATATTCCGGCACATCCTCACGCCATATTGTAATATCTTTAAATCCCGCATCAGCAAGGATTTGTAACAAATCAGCCTCAGCAAAAACACGCAACTCAAGTGTGGAACCTTCCCCACCATGCCACGTCAATTCGTCATACACTTCAATCGTCTGATCTCTACGACGATTGACCAGCAGCATCCCTTGCTCGTCCCGAACAAAACCAAACTGGTACAAATGTGGGAAATGCTCCGCCGTTTTAGCCAGCAATGTATAAGGCACCGTCAACAGCAAAAGCCCACCCGGCTTTAACAAATGATAGCTGTTTACAAATGCAATATGACGCGGTGGCGGCACATGCTCATACACATCAGAAGTAATCAGCAAATCGTAACTACCCACGTCCATCGTTTCAATATTGCAAATATCAAGAAAGGGCTTGGTGTGGTAGAAAAAATTGGTGTAGTCAAACAGGGCTGCAAGCTTGCTCGCATAATGCGGCGCATCACTCAAACCCATCGCCTTTATATTTTGATCTGGCGAAAAATCACTGAGTGGTATGGACTTGCCATAAAGATGATGTGAAAGCGCCAACATCAAAGCACGAAAGCGGACATTAGCCCCGCAATGTTGGCAAGCACCACCTTCACGATGGAAATCAGGTACTACAGCAGAATCTTTACCGCAAAGGTTGCAAGTATATTGCTCATAATCAGGTGCTGACATTAGCAAGTTCCAATGTGCCTAGGAGGCTACTTAGAAAAGTAGTGAACGAAGTGTTCATCATTATAACCATCTTTAGGGACGCACTGATTAATTCTGATCCAGGTGCGAGGGGTCCTTAGCCCCAATTGCACAAGAGGAAGTAGCAGTTCCCTTTTAATCTTTTATAATTCAGTTATCTATACTGCATAAAAGAGGGGAATTGTCAGTGACAAAGTGTACCCAAGAATCATTTAATTTTCCAGATGTAAAAAGACGTGCAGTTGAAGTAAATTTCCAGGGAGGAGATATTACTTCAATAAGCCTCTTGTCCCATTTGCGCAGTTAAGTCCGACAGCCTTCTAGCGTACGCCCTGACCCCGATCACTCTTTGGCTTGAAGCCCAGTCAATCGTTTGCTGATGGTGTACTCGGCCTCAGTCATGATCTTATCGACTAACACCTGCACGCTAGGTATGTCATGAATTAAACCCGTTACCATGCCACAACTCCAAGCGCCAATTTCCACGTCACCCTCGATCATCACCTTCGGATAAACACCCGCCACTTCGGCCATGACGTCGTCAATTTTGATCGCATCACCAAGCGATTTTTCACGCTCGAGAATACGCTCTACCGCAACATTCGCCAGCACCCGCTCGGTATTGCGTAGCGGTCGCATGATCAGGCGTGTGTCTAGTTCACTGGCCTCGACTATGGCATTCTTCACATTCTGATGAACAGGTGCTTCTTGGGTGGCAATAAAACGCGTGCCCATATTGATACCATCGGCACCGAGTGCGAGCGCTGCGACTAATTGATTGCCGGTGGCCATGCCACCAGAAGCGACGAATGGAACCGAGAGTTCTTCTGCTGCACGTGGTAACAAAATCATACTAGGGATATCATCTTCGCCCGAGTGACCACCGCATTCAAAGCCGTCGACACTCACCGCATCGCACCCAATACGTTCGGCTTTGAGCGCATGACACACCGAAGTGCATTTGTGAATAACCTTAATACCTGCCTCTTTGAGTTGCGGCATATAGACTTCGGGACTGCGGCCTGCGGTTTCGACAATTCTAATGCCACCTTCAATAATTGCCCGAATATATTCCGGGTATGGCGGTTTAGCAAAACCCGGCAGAAATGTCAGATTGACCCCAAAGGGCTTGTCTGTCATGTCGTGACAACGCGCAATTTCACGCGTCAAATCTTCGGGTGTTTTCTGCGTCAAACCTGTGACAAAGCCAAGACCACCGGCATTGGATACCGCAGCCGCCAGTTCGGCAAAGCCAACATAGTGCATGCCACCTTGTATCACCGGGTGTTGAATACCAAAAAGTTCAGTAATGCGTGTTTTCATTGTCTTGTCGTCCTGAGGTTTTATGCTTGTGCAGAATGTAAACGCCGATTATAAGTCGTCTGCCTACGCATTTCGATGCCACTGCAAGGAAAAAGCACATAATAACAGAGCGCATAATCCAATCAATTGGTTATGCTTTTGTCACCACGATAGATGCCTTCCTGAGCATTATTTCCGGCTTAGCTCGACCGCTCACTGCCATTAATTTCGTTGATATGCATCAAAGTACAATATGCACAAAACGGATAAGTTGCTAAATTAAGTTTTGCAACCTTGAGTACAAAAGGTTGAGATAAATATCTCGGTGTTGCATTCATTGTAGTAGCACGCTACTACGTCTCGCCGCACCTTATCAAAAACAAAGGGTAAAGCACTCTAAGAACCATTCGACTGTGGTTTTTAGGGCTATTAAGCTTTTGCCAATAATTTACGTAACTATTCAGCGTATTTTCTTCCAATCCTTCTACAAGATAAAATCAGGCAACTTGCCATCGAAGAGCAAGGAAAGTGCCTTGGAGGCAGAAATATCATTTTTTCTGCAGGTTGACAGATAACTGCGCACACGGCAAAAG
>JAJFJK010000125.1 GCA_021774075.1 Nitrosomonas sp.
AGTCCTGCTTGGGCATAAAGAAGCCTGCGACATAACACCTGCCGGTGCTACGCTGTTAATGACGGGCATCGCCTGCCCGGTTCAAATGTTCCGCATAGGAGAAAACGTGTATGCCACACAGTTTCATCCCGAAGGAGATAGCGAAGGATTTACCCTGCGGATACGTGCTTATAGGCACCATGGCTATTTTCAACCCCATGAAGCGGACAACCTTATCGACGCGGTTAGCCAGAAAGACACACCTTATGCACAGAAAATTCTGAAACGATTTGTCAGTCGATATGCACGCTAGTATTCCTTCAACTTGATATTTTAGGGTACAGTGCTCAGAGTTATTTCCACTTCAGGTATTGCCAAGCTAAGTTGTCAGTACCCTTTTTCGGGTCAATTTTTGACCGGCGTCAACACACATCTTGTTGTCAGGCCGGAAATTACATAAAATCATCAATCAGGACACAAATAAAAACATATCAACCTACAAAAACGAAAGTATTATTTGTCTGTATGGGCAATATACGCTGAATGTTATGGGTGCTTGGCTACAGTGCTGCTGTGTACTATTTTATGTGCTTATAATTAACATTAATCTTCGAGCCTTCAGCCAGGACTGGGTAGGGACATGCAATAAAATATCGAACATTTCCTTACCTTTCCTATAACCATTTGCACTTGAATTTCGTCGTAATCTGCAAAGCGATGCCCTTCAGCAATAAAGAATCGATCATAATCTTCTAATAATATTATCTAAATACTCTGCAAATTCCTGTCTGAGTTCTGGGTGCTGTAAGGCATATTCCACTGTCGCCTTTAAATATCCCAGCTTACTTCCGCAATCAAAACGCTTACCGATAAAATCGTAAGCAAACACGTTCTCTTCTTCTATCAACTTAGCTATGGCATCAGTTAACTGAATTTCATTACCGATTCCGCGTTCTGTTTTTTCAAGAAGCCCAAATATCCTTGGCGTTAAGATATAACGGCCAACAACGGCTAAATTAGAAGGTGCTTCATCAATAGCGGGCTTTTCTACAATTGCACTAACCTTTGTTAAGTGCTCAGCGATAGGCTCACTCTCTACAATACCGTACCTATTAACAGTCTCATGAGGAACTTGTTCGACCCCCAGGATCGAACTATGCCGCTGATTATATATATCAACCATTTGAGCTAAACAAGACTGTTCTTTGGAATCAATCAAATCATCAGCAAGCAATACTGCAAATGGCTCATCACCAACAACTGATTTGGCACATAAAACAGCATGACCCAACCCTAATGCTTCTGCTTGTCTGATATAAACACAGTCAACATGCGGCGGTAAAATATTGCGCACGATATCCAACATTTTCTGCTTCTCACCTGTTTCTAACTCCACTTCTAGCTCATAGGCTTTATCGAAGTGATCTGCAATTGAATTCTTATTGCGCCCTATGATAAAAATTAATACATCTACCCCTGCTGCAACTGCTTCTTCAGCTGCGTACTGAATCAGGGGCTTATCCACAATCGGCAACATCTCCTTTGGGCTAGATTTTGTTGCCGGCAGAAATCGTGTCCCCAATCCCGCAACAGGAAAAACTGCTTTTCTTATTACCTTCAACTCACTCCCCTTATCTTTTTATATACTTTCCAGCGTATTCTAAGATGTCTCAAATTATTTATAGACTTCAGCACGAGTTATCTCCGCCACTCAACCTTAAACTTCACTTTTCCACTGGCTGCACAAGAAAATGTGGGTTTAAAAGTGAGTCTTTCGTGTTATACAAAAGTGGCTGGCCATTTTCAGCAATGATTACTTCCCCTCCCGCTGCTTCAACTACCGCATGAGCGGCTGCGGTGTCCCACTCAGATGTAAGCCCAAGTCTCGGATAAATATCTGCCTTGCCTTCTGCCACCAGACAGAGCTTTATAGAGCTGCCCATAGAAATTAGCTCATAGTCTCCAAGGTTTTTCAAAAAGGCGTTCAAGCTATCACCCGCATGGGTTCGGCTTCCGACAACCTTCCAAGGCTCACCATCTTTGTGATGCTTCACGTGAATTTCTTGCTGCTCACCTGCCTGTATCTTTCTGGCTGGCAATCCTTTCACACCTATCCAGGTAACATCTAACACTGGTGCATGCACCACGCCTATAACCGATTCGTGGTTGTCAATGAGCGCAATATTTACGGTGAATTCACCATTGCGCTTTATGAACTCCTTAGTTCCATCCAAAGGATCAATCAGCCAGTAGCAACCCCATCCCTTGCGCACATCCCAGCTAATGTCTGCCGATTCTTCTGAGAGAATTGGAATATCAGGCGCAAGCACTTGAAGCTGCCGCGTAATCAAATTATGTGAGGCAATATCAGCTTCTGTCAGAGGACTGCTATCAAGTTTCTTACTCTTACCAAAATCATCCATTTGGTATATCTTAAGAATCTCCTTGCCAGCGTCGATTGCAACAGCAACGATTGCTTCGATATCAATATCTAACTTTACAGCTTGCATAATTGTTATTTTCCCATAAAAATAAGTTCCATCCCTTCCAAATAGTCAATTAACTATAAATGGAAAACATTTCTTTCATTTAATGCGTCAATTACTAATTCAACGCTTTCGCCCAAACTACATTCACCGGTATCAATGGTTAATTCAGCATTTCCCGGTACATCATAAGGAGACGAGTACCCGTAAAGTCTTTAATTTCGCCCTTTTGTGCTCGTTGATATAACCCTTTAGCATCACGTGACATACATGCATCCAGGCTTGCCGCACAATAAATTTCAAGAAAATCCTCCTGCTGGTAAAGATTGCGAACAACAGCCCGATCCTCACGAAAAGGTGAAACAAATGCTGTTAATACAATCAACCGGCATCAACAAATAATTTAGACACCTCTCCAATGCGTCTTATATTTTATCTACGCGCAATGTCAGAAAACCCAAGATCTTCACACAAGTCATGCCGAACGTTGTCACCATCCAATACATAAGTGCGCATGTTCATTTGATATAAACATTTTCTACCGCATGCGCTAAAGTTGATTTCCCTGATCCAGACAAACCAGTAAACCAGAGCACCACACCACGATGCTGATTCTTCTTTTCTCGGTCACTTCTACTGATTTCACTTTGCTGCCAAACAACATTAGAAGATATCTTATTATTCGTCATGTGTATATATAACCACTAGTTATGTACCACTATTGATACAACCTGAAGGTTGATTCGAAGTGTAACCATTTGGACTCTGTTTCTGCCAGTGCCAATGGTCACGCACCATCTCGGACAAACCATACTCGGCTTTCCAATTGAGTTTTTCTGCGCTAAAAGAAGGATCTGCAAAGCACTCGGCAATATCACCCGAACGTCGATTCACAATCTGATATGGAATTTCACAACCGGAAATTTCAGCAAATGCACTCACCACCTGTAATACAGAATAACCATTACCTGTCCCTAAGTTATAAGCCTGACAACCATGGTTTGAATCAAGTGTAAGCATTGCCTTAAGATGGCCCGCAGCTAGATCCATGACATGAATATAATCACGTACGCCAGTCCCATCAATAGTTGGGTAATCTCCGCCAAATATATTCAGTTTCTCTAATCGACCAATCGCCACTTGAGCAACGTAGGGCAGCAGATTATTAGGAATCCCGTTTGGATCTTCCCCTATCTGCCCACTGGAATGTGCCCCAACCGGATTAAAATAACGTAGTAGTGAAATCTGCCAATCAGAATCTGACACAGCGAGATCGCGCAGAATATTTTCAATCATCAGCTTGGATTGACCATACGGATTAGTAGCAAAAAGCGGAAAATCTTCGCGAATAGGCACAGAATGAGGATCACCATAAACCGTAGCAGATGAACTGAACACAATCCGTTTGCAGCTACTTGCAGCCATCGCCTCAAATAGATTTAATGAACCTCCCACATTGTTCTGGTAATAAAGTAATGGTTTTGCCACCGATTCTCCAACCGCCTTCAATCCAGCAAAGTGAATAACACAATCGATATCAAAATCGGCAAACGGTTGGCGCAATGCAGATTTATCACGGACATCACCTTCTACAAAAATAGGCCGACTCCCTGTAATCTGATCTATTCGATTAAACACCTCAGGATGACTGTTGCAAAGGTTATCAAATACTACGACCTCATAGCCAGCTTGCTGCAATAACACCACGACATGGCTACCAATATAACCCGCCCCGCCAGTGACTAAAATTGTCATTATTCATTTCCTTATTACCTTGAAGACCCAACAAAGAAAGCGCAATCTTTAGCTCACTTGTGGCCATAGTCTCATAACAACACCACATCTGAAATATGGCCTTCCCTTTGTTTGTTCAGCGAATTACGATTGCCTCCGGCACGGTGACAGGAAACCGATAGCCACACATTACAAAACAGAACTCAGGAATAACTCATAATATACCTAAAAACAAGGACTTGCGTGCCTGTAACTATGCCGAGCTCAATAAGAGGACACTTAGCCTTTTTTCTTGCATACTTCCCTACGATGATCAATATTGACAATCAGAATTAATAGCTCACTATCATGTATTTCATAAAGTATTCTATACGAGCTGATTCTAATGCGTCAAGCATCTCTACCAGACAGTTTTTTGTATCCTCCCTGTGGAAGCGGATCATTTGATAAACTCCTTATCGCTGAAATAATATTAGGCTATATCACATTTAATTGCTGGTCATAAATACCCAAGGCAGCTGATATGATTTTTTGTGGCGCAGGGGCATTCTTGCAGCGCTCTATTAACCGACGCCATCCCAGGTAATGACTTAAATCGCGTGTAGCAACGCCGTGGAAACGGCGCATCCACACTTTGAGGCGACTATCATAAGCATTAACATTTTGAATATGGTAAACACCTTCAATGACTCGTTCACCCTTTGCCAAATTGACAGTGTGATGCACAATGTCGCATTTCCTCGCAAATGCATTCAAAGCGTTACCACCGTCTGTGCAGAGAGAGAATGGCATCATCAGCCAATATAGGCTTTAGGACAGAGCTAAGATGTGTTTGATCTGCCTTTTCCAACATAATATCGGCTGTGCTTCCAGAACGATCACGACAAATCAGAACAGGGACTTGTTCATCGGATAAATCGTTTAGAAGCCTTGCCGCCGCGTTTACGTGGAGCACGCGACAGACCAGTTTTCTTTCCCTTGTAAGACCTTAAAAAATACGTCTCGTCTGCTTCTGCAATACCCACTAGTTTCAATGCTCTTTGTATGTCTGGTAACGAGAGAAAACGGTGATGCCACCGAAAGGTA
>JAJFJK010000126.1 GCA_021774075.1 Nitrosomonas sp.
ACTGAGGATATGGTTTAATAGCGTTGTCTTTCCAGAGCCTAGGAAGCCCGAAATGATAGTTACTTTCTTCTTCATAGATACGCACTCCAAAGAAATATAAGGCTATGTAGCAGTTAGTTGTTGAATTTTCCGGTTATCTGATTGCAAATGATTTTTTAGCTACTACAAAACAACATAACCTCATGATTGATAAGAGGTTATGTTGTTTTTCAAATCAATTTAAATTATGACATAGCCAAATACAATCTAGCTTTTTTGATGTGTGCTGTCGAGTTATGTGGACACAATACTTTATTTTTGAGTGATACGCCATATGTCTTCAGACATGCCATTTCGCCAGTCTTGTCATTAAAGAATTTTAGTATTAATTAGGTTTTGTGTCTCCAGAACTCCCCTGAGTTCCGCACCTAGCTTATTGGTGCCTCACAATCTGGATTAGGCATCTGTTTCAATATTCGAAATCACATAATTAATGAAAGCAGAGCAGCTAATTAACATAAATGGTGCGTCTGCTCTAGTAAGATTGCTTTCCTTCAATAAAGCATGCCTAATGCCATTTGCATCGTTAGTATATCCATAGAGCGCAGAAAATGCTGATTTTAACGCAGGGTGCAGCACCCCCTTATTCTCCATAACCTTGAGTGCTTCCCCAAGTGTTGATTGCTCATTCTCACTAATCTTCTTACACAAGGATTCAACGACTGATATTGACTCTTTAATTGAGTTTCTATAATCAGGATTGTTCTTTTCTTTAAGGAGAATAATGGCGCTGCTCAAGTGTTGCTTGACCCCGTAATAAGGAATTGATGCTCTTAATGCATTTTCTATTTCATCAATTTCGTCGGGTGAACTAATTTCGATAATCTTTCCGTCAACGAAGCGATATCCGGAATTTTCCCTCTCAAGATAACTATTACAGGCTTTAACAAAATATTCTTTTTGTTCATTAGGCCCGAAAACACTAACGAATTCCACGAAATCGTATATTTCATACCAATTTGCACTGAAATAATAACTCCGCAGTACCCCTAGACCATCTTGTTCTCCGTAATAGAGGGCTGGAATTGTATCGGTTGGTTTTTTGAAGTAATGAAGCCAAAGAGCAGTGAAAAGATCATCGAGATTGCTTCTGGAAATATAATCACGCCTGGACCCTCCCATACGGTCGTACATTCTTTTATCAAATTTATCCCAATAGAAAAGACTAAGCAGACTCCACAGAGAATTACGTAATTCATCGTCTACAGACCCGATTTGAATTGCCTTTTCGAAAGATGTAATTCCAATGCGTTGTGAGAACTTCACTAATTACCCTATTATTGATATCTAACGACCAAATCAGATGCCATTTAAAGTAGCATGACTTTTTGTGAATAACAAAAACCGTGACGCTTTAAATGGTCTGCTGAATTTTTTGGTTATGTTTAGTGTTAGCCAATTTATGGGCTTCTGCTAATAAACTTTCATAAGGTATATGTAAGTTTTTATGTAAACACTTAATCATTTTCAGACTTAAAGGACGTTTACGATTGAGGATCTCTGATACTCTTCCACTGCTCCCGATATATTCTTCCAAATCTCGTGCTTTTAAACCTTGCTGTTCCATTCTAAATTTAATCGCATCAACAGGATCTGGTGGTGTAATTGGGTAATGCTTATTTTCATAAGCTTCAATTAAAGTAACTAAGATCTCCATATCATCAGCTTCTTTAGTTCCAGCCCTTGCTTGAAATACTTTCTCAAGTTGGCGAAAACTTTCCTGTAAATCTCTTTCACTACGGATTGGTTTAATATTCATTTACGTCCTCAACATTAATTTTATCGTATTGAGCATGTGTTCCAACAAACTTGACCCAAACAATACCTGCTTGATATTGAATTTCAACTATTAATCGGTATTTATTGCCACCAATATTAAACACAACTCTATTATTTCTGCAAATGCTTGCATTTGCATATTGGCTTTTTATAGCCTGAGGAGTTACCCAATTTGCTTTTATAGTTTCTTCATACCAACTCTCAATTGGAGCTTGAGCATCACTATAAGCAGGAATTTCCCAAAATTTCTTTAATGTTCTTTTAGCAATTACACGCACAACCCAAGATTCTCCCTAATTGGGAGCCAGTGTAGGCAAAAATACTTTCCTCGTCAAATTTTAATTTTCAGAAGAAATCTGGAAACATTACTTATCTCTCGATAATTGAGCATTAGGTTCCCAGAATTTGCAATAACATACCAGGAGATATGAGATGAATTCGATTGAAGCTTTAACTCAGTTTTTTGGGTGGTGTTCTGTTATTAATTTTGGAATACTCATACTAGCGACTACAGGCTTATTTGTATTTCGTTCTTCGATTTTAAAAATACATACAAAACTCCTTGGGCTTACTGAGAAAGAGCTGTTGCTTTTATATGCCCAGTATCTTTCACAATACAAAATTGCTATTTTTGTATTAAATGTCGCCCCATATTTTGCTTTAAAAACTATAGGTTGATGAATGAAGAGTTGAAGGATACAAATTCGCACATAAAAATCATATCCCCTATACTTAATAAAACCGCAGCTTAAACATCAAATAAAAAATAGGACTCGACATGGGTACTACAAAGCATGGACTCTCAATTGGTATCGAAAGAACTGATAATTTCTTTTTCCTTTCTTTAAAAATCACGGGCAAATTGAAGCATGAAGACTACGAAATAATTACTCCAATGATTAATTCCGCATTGGAGGGCATCAAAGACCCGGAAATAAAAGCCTTAGTCGATGGAACAGAAATGGAAGGCTGGGAATTAAGAGCTGCATGGGATGATTTTAAGCTTGGATTGCAGCATGGAAGCGTGTTTCAAAAAGTAGCAATCTATGGAAACAAAAATTGGCAGGAAATTACTGCAAAAATTGGATCGTGGTTTATTTCAGGCGAAGTTAAATACTTTGAAAGTTATGATGAAGCTATAGCTTGGCTTGCCAAGTAACACTAACCTGCTAATCAAGCAGCCAACTCATTAGCAATCATCTCAGCTTGCTTCAATACCATTTCAGTTGCCAGCAATTGTAGATCGGGTGGGTAGCCAAATTGCCGTAGCGTGCGTTTTACAATCACTTTAAGTTTGGCTTTTACGCTTTCCTTGATGGCCCAGTCTATTGAAGCATTTTGGCGCACGCGTTGGGTCAATACGATAGCCAGTTCGCGTAATATGTCATTTTGCATCAGTTCTCGTGCGCTATCGTTGCTGGCAACAGCGGTGTAGAAGGCATATTCAAACGTTGATAAATCGAGTTTTTCAGCTTCTTTATCGGACGCCACAACCTCTTTACTGATCTTGATCAGTTCGTCGATCACTTCGGCTGCGGTCAGAATTTTGTTGTGATATTTCTTGATGGCGTTCTCTAGCATTTCCATCAATGATCTGCTTTGCACCAGATTTGTTCTGGCACGAACTTTCAATTCGTCATTGAGCAGTTTCTTCAATACTTCCAATGCGACATTCTTGTGTTGGTAGTCTTTGAGTTCCGCCAGAAATTCATCAGAAAGAATCGAAATATCCGGTTTCTTGATACCCGCTGCATCGAACACATCAATCACCTGTTCCGACACCAAAGCCCGGTCAATCACCTGTCGGATAGTGGTTTCAATGTCATCATCGGTTTTGCCGCTGCCCGTGCTGTCAAATTTGGCCAAACGCGCTTTTATGGCTTGAAAGAAAGCCACTTCATCTTTCGCATCGAGTGCTTGTTCATGGGGAACAGCAATGGCAAAAGCCTGTGAGAGTGCGGTCACTTCGTTGATATAACGCTTCTTACCATCTTCCAGTCCGAGAATATGATCTTCAGCTGCCAGAATCAATGCTAACTTTCTCGAAGTATCCGCCTCAAAATAATCTTCATAAGCAAAACCATGATACATGGCCGATACCACTTCAAGTTTCTCTAGCATTAACTGCACGGCTTGTTCTTGCATCAAGGTCGGATCGCCTTTACCGCCTGCATCGGAATAGAACGATAATGCTTCTTTTAAGTCCGATGCAATGCCGAGGTAATCCACTACCAGCCCGCCGGGTTTGTCGCCATAAACACGATTCACCCGTGCGATGGCTTGCATCAGGTTGTGGCCTTTCATGGGTTTGTCTATATACAGCGTGTGCATACTCGGCGCGTCAAATCCGGTCAACCACATGTCACGCACAATCACCAGCCTCAGTTCATCGCTGTTATCCTTCATGCGTTCAGCCAATAGCTTGCGTTGCTGTTTGGTGGTGTGATGTTTGGCCATGGTCGGGCCATCGGATGACGCCGCTGTCATGACGACTTTGATCACACCTTTATTTAAATCGTCCGAATGCCATTCCGGTCGCAGTTTGATGATCTCAGCGTAAAGATCAGCGGCAATACGGCGCGACATACACACAATCATGCCTTTGCCAGCGAACACTTCTTGGCGCATTTCAAAATGGCTGATCATATCCTGCGCAATGTTCTGGATACGACGCTCGCTGCCAATCAGCGCTTCCATCTGTGTCCATTTGGCTTTGGCTTTGGCTTTTTGTGTTACGGTCAGATCATCCTGATCCAGTTCGTCGTCCAACTCATTGATCAGTTGTTTGCCTTCCTCGCTCAAGGCCACTTTCGCCAATCGGCTCTCATAGTAGATGCGTACCGTAGCACCATCTTCCACTGCCTGCGCAATATCGTAAATATCCACATAGTTGCCGAAAACGGCTGGCGTATTGACATCCGCACTCTCAATCGGGGTGCCGGTAAAGCCAAGATAGGTCGCTTGTGGCAAAGCATCACGCAGATATTTGGCAAAACCGTACACCACTTTCTTGCCGATTACTTCACCACCAGCACTTTTGTCATCAATCGTCTTAGCAGAAAACCCATATTGCGTGCGATGTGCTTCGTCGGCAATCACTACAATATTGCGGCGGTCAGAAAGTGTCTCATACACATTGCCTTCTTCCGGCTGGAATTTCTGGATGGTAGTAAAGATCACGCCACCGGAGGCAACCTGCAACAACGCTTTTAATTGCTGGCGGTTTTCCACTTGTTTCGGTTCCTGGCGCAACAATTGCTTGCAAGATGTAAAGGTATCAAACAATTGATCATCCAGATCGTTGCGGTCAGTAATCACCAGGATCGTAGGATTATTCAGTGCCAATACTACCTTACCGGTATAAAACACCATGGAAAGCGACTTACCACTACCCTGGGTGTGCCATACCACACCGGCTTTTTTATCCCCTCTAGGCTGTTGCGCTACATCCGGCAAACCATAACTGGCTGGGCTCTGCATCACTTTTGAGTCAAGGCCAATATCCGCTGCGCGTAAGGTCGAAGTCACGGCTGAATTCACCGCGTAATACTGGTGGTAAGCTGCAATCTTCTTTACCGTATGGATACTGATCACACCGGTCTGCGGATCTTCTTTCTTGGATTTCTCAAACACCACAAAATGCCGCACCAGATCAAGCAAGGTCTTTTTGTTCAGCATGCCTTTAATCAAAGTCTCCAACTGGCTCACCAGATGAGAGGCCTCCACCTTGCCATCGGCTGTTTTCCACGCCATAAAGCGGGTTAAGCCTGCCGACAGCGAGCCGGTTTTAGCTTCCAGCCCATCGGAGATTACCAACAGCGCATTGTAAGCAAATAAACTGGGAATGCTTTGTTTGTAGGTTTCCAGTTGTTTAAAGGCAGATTTAATGGTGGCGTTTTCATCGACGACATTTTTAAGTTCAATCACCACCAGCGGAAGTCCATTCACAAACAACACCAGATCGGGGCGTTTATTCTGGTTGTTTTCAATCACCGTAAACTGATTGGCCACGATAAATTCATTGTTGCCGGGGGTTTCAAAATCCACCAGCCAGATGATATCACCGCGTTCATTACCGGCTTGCTGATAACTGACCTTCACACCTTCGGTGAGCAAGCGATGAAAGTTCTCATTGTTGGCGAGTAATTCGGGGGAATGAATGCGCTCGACTTCCTTCAGAGCGGTCTGTAATACCGTGGTGCTCATACCGGAGTTGATGCGCTTGAGCGCTTTTTCCAATCGGCCGGTGAGCAGCACTTCGTCATAGCGGGTGCGTTCGGGATGGTCGCCATCGGGGGCAATGTCAGGTGCGTGAATAGTGCTGTAACCAAGCTGTTCAAACAGTTTGATGGCTAAGTTTTCAATGGCGGGTTCAGTGAGCTTGCTCATGGATTATTGTCATTCATCAAGTTAATAATGACTTTTACCATGATGTCTTTTTCTTCTGGTTTACTTTCGGCGATCAGCAACGTAAACGCAACTAGGGCATTATCGGCAATCCGCTTTTCACCCGCTGTATTGAACAAATAATCATGACGCGCCAGAAACCAGACAAACAGCGCAGCAGCAATGCGTTTATTGCCATCAGAGAACGAATGGTTCTTGACGATAAAATATAATAAATTGGCAGCCTTTTCTTCGATACTTGGATAAAGCTCCTTGCTACCAAAGGTTTGGTAAATGGTTTCTAAAGAACTTTTAAAAGAATCATCTTTTTCATTACCAAATAAACCACCCAATTTTTCCCGTTCCCGCCATAGTTGAATTTGCTGAATTGCCTCATCATAGGTAATTCTGAGCTGCCCGGTCTTTTGGGTTCCGGTCACCTGTAAACGCTGATGGTCGTAGTCGTCCAAAATTGTCAGCGCGTAGCTGTATTGTTCCAGTGTTGACAAAATGCCTTGTGATTCTTCGGCAGTTAAGTTTTTCTGGTGAGATAATCGGGAAGATAAAGTAATGGCTTGTTTTAAATCAGCGAATTTTTGTTGTTGCGTCTGAAGCTTCTGCTCATTCAGCGCATAACCTTGCACCAGATATTGCTTGAGTATGTGACTGGCCCAAATGCGGAACTGGGTACCTTTCTTGGAATTGACACGATAGCCGACGGAAATGATCATGTCCAGATTGTAATGTTCAATCTCGCGGTTTACCTTGCGTTTGCCTTCCTGTTGAACTATCCGGAATTTCCGGATAGTTGCCTCAGCAGCGAGTTCCTGATCTGCAAGAACATTGCGAATATGCTCATTGATGGTGCGCACATCCTTATCAAATAAAGATGATAGTTGGCGCTGAGTCAGCCAAACCGTTTCTTGGTCCAGCGTAACCTCAAGCTGCACGCTGCCATCGGCGGATTGATAAATAGAAATCTGGTTTTGAGTATTCATACGGCTACCCGTACCTCGCCGCTCATGAGTTTGGGGAGTAGAGTGTCGCGGAGGGATTCTAGGGTGCGGATTTGATTGGTATTGGCCATTATTTTTGAGAAAAAATTCGCACAAATATTATTAAACTCTGTAGTTATATTTTGGGGCGGCATTTTAATTTTTTCAGATAGAGCAATGCCACGATTAAGTCCAGGAACAGCCGAATCAGAATTCTCAAAATTTAACGTCTTTAATAAAAAGTACTCGTAGAGCATTCCAGGTGACTCACACTTCGATTTTATGTAATAAGTCGTATCAATTGGAAAGAAACTTCTAAATAAGTAAGTCACCTTGCCAAGCGTCCCTTTACGACCTATTACAATTCCTGGTCCCTCCACTAAATACTCAGCATGATGTCCAACGATTCCATTTGAACCTACAACAGGGTAACCACTACCCGTTCTGAGATCTTCTTTTAACGCTTTTGCATAAACCAGCTCTAAAACCTCACCTAAACTTCCTTTCTCCCAATCCTCCGCCGCTTCCACAAACCACTGCCTAAACAACGTTTCAGCCATAGCCTCGAGGGTTTTATTCTGGCGGTGCAACAGGTCGATTTTGTCGTCTAGGCTGCTGAGGACGGAGGCGATGACTTTTTGTTCACTGTACTCCGGAACTGTCCATTCCGTATCTTTGAGAAAATTCCAATCAGCTCTTGGCATACGAGAACCACCTTCACCAACATTGGCAGTGTCAATGAATTCCCAATTCGCCAAGAAATAAAACACAAAATCTTGTGAGAAATTTTCCTTTGCTCGCGCGACCCAAATATCTGTTGAGCAAACACCTTCAAATTTTACTTTTACAACTTTTCGGAAATATGGCCTCAATTTTCCGAATAAAATATCACCAACCTTGAAGAAAAACTTGTTGCTCGCGATTTCGGATGAATGCCCAATAGAATTTAAACGCAAACTCTCTTGTTCTATGTGCTCTAGGCCAATGTAATTGAAGTCGGCATTCTGATCTGGTTTAAACTGGTCTTTACCAAGCCCAACGAAGTCAGAAAGTTTTAATTTCTGCCACCCATTCATATCTTAACCCGAGCCAAACTCTCGGCAATGGCCTCATTCAGTACTGCTTCTTCTTTTAACTGCGCCTCAAATTCCGCCTTCAACGTCGCAAAACGCTCGGGGAAGTTAAAATCATCTTCTTCTGCGGCTAAACCAACATAGCGTCCCGGTATGAGCACATAATCCAGTTCGGCTACACGCGCCACGGGCACTGAAGCACAAAAGCCTTTGATATCTTCATACTCACCTTCACCCGTTCGCCACGCATGATAGGTGCAGGCAATTTGTTGAATATCTTCTGGTGTGAGTACTAGAGTGCGGCGATTCATGAACCATAACCCTGCGGGAATTTGAGTGTTCAAAAACAACTTGCCCGGCAGGTTGACGATGCAGTCGATCAGGTTGCCTTCTGCAATGAGGTTTTTGCGAATTTCGCCTTCACCGGAAGTTTTGGAAGCCAGCGCGCCTTTGGCTAACACCACCCCGGCAATACCGGTGGGCGACAGGTGATAAACAAAATGCTGTAACCACGCAAAGTTGGCGTTGCCTGATGGCGGGGTGCCATATTGCCAACGTGCATCACCGCGCAGTTGTTCACCACTCCAGTCACTGACATTAAACGGCGGATTGGCGATGATGAAATCCGCTTTGACGTCTTTATGGGCATCATTCAGGAATGAGCCTTCGTTGTTCCATTTCACTTGCGAGCTATCGATACCGCGAATGGCAAGATTCATTTTGGCCAGCCGCCAGGTGGTTTGATTGCTTTCCTGCCCGTAGATGGAAATATCGTTAAGACGGCCCTGGTGTTCTTCGACAAACTTTTCTGATTGCACAAACATGCCACCGGAACCACAACAGGGGTCAAACACGCGGCCTTTGTAAGATTCCAGCATATTCACCAATAACTCGACAATGCTGCGCGGTGTATAGAACTGACCGCCTTGTTTGCCTTCAGCCAGTGCAAATTCACCGAGGAAGTATTCAAACACATGACCCAATACATCGGCACTACGTGCCTTGGCATCACCGAGCGCGATGTTGCCGATCAGATCAATCAATTCCCCCAGTGACGTGGGGTCGAGGTTTTGTCGTGCATACACCTTAGGCAATACGCCTTTGAGCGAGGGGTTTTCTTTCTCAATCGCATCCATGGCGGCATCAACATGGGTGCCAATATCCGGTTGTTTGGCTTGTGCCACCAGATGCGACCAGCGCGATTCAGCGGGGACAAAGAACACGTTCTCGGCCTTGTACTCGTCCTTGTCTTCCGAGTCAGCCCCGGCAAAATCACCTTCTCCGACTTTGAGTTTGGCGTAATGTTCTTCAAAGGCATCAGAAATGTATTTCAGAAAAATCAGCCCCAACACCACATGCTTGTATTCAGCGGCGTCGATATTTTTACGCAATTTGTCAGCGGCTTTCCACAGCTGCTTTTCCAATGGTTCTTCTTTGGCTTCTTTTGTTGTTTTGGCTCTGGCCATAGATAATCTCGATTCCTTTAATCAATAACATGGAATGTGGGCAAAGCAATTTAAACTAGCGCTCCGACTACTAGATTGTAACTATAAAACAGGTAAATAGTATAAACCAAGCAGTAATCGGCTAAAACAAGCGGGGATTATTTGTGGGTAACACCCGGAATATGATCTTTGCTGCTGATCCGTAGTCGCTTGCAGCTATAATCTGTTTATGTGTGGCGGCATCGAATACCAAGATCATAAAATCTACTTCCCTCAACCTAATGCCAGATTGCCTGTGATGTTGCGGCATGGTGGCGTAACTTGGGTCATTTGGGGTAAGCGTAAGAACGAGGATTCCGGGAGCTTTCCCAATGGTGGCTGGGCACGTCTGAATTCTATTAAGGCAGGCAAATGGAATCCTTGGCGTCCAAGACCCGTATTAATTCCAGCCAATTGCTTCATGGAAAAAGATCACGATGGTCAATCCCACTGGATACCGCTGGACGCAAGCATGGTGATTCAGGCACTAGTGGCCGAGAGAGGCGGTGAGCAACGAGTCTATGTGGTCACTGAAGAAACGCCGCCTGAATACCTATGGATTAATGATCGCTGGCCTCGGTTGAGGAAAGTTTCGGATAGAAGTGGGATAACAAGCAATAACTGAATTAATGCTATGGCTGCATGTAATCCACGTCAACTTTATTAAAAAGGTTGCGGAGTGTTTCTTTGCGAAGGATCTCTTTTAAAAGATCGTGCAAGTTTGCGGGGATCAATTTTGCCTCTTTGGTTTTTGGCTGCGGATGCCCACCACTGTAGTTGAGTAAAAGTTCTGCCAAAATAGTCAGTCCAACCTTCAGCATCGATATTTTCTAGGAAAGAGCCGTCTTCAGCAAGAACCTCGTGTGCCTTTGGAATTTGAATCATAGCCGAAACTGGTAAACAACCAAGCTCCGACAGAAAAGTACGCATTCCTACTGCAGCTCTCGCGCCACCCCATTGTCCCGCCGAATAGGTAATAATTGCGCTAGGCTTGTAAGAAAAAAGCGAGCTTCCGAAGTGATTGAGCAGATGAGCCAATGCAGGACTCATAGAATGATTATATTCTGGGCTTACCATAACGTATCCGTCAGCAGCCTCGATCTTATCCGCTAAGGATTGAAGTTGAGGTGGTGCCTTGCCACGTGCGTATGCAAAGTGAGGCTTAAATATTGGTTCAGCATCTAAATCCAGTGGATCAATCAATTCAACAGAATGATCGCCTTGATAAATTTGTGTCACACAAGCTTTTGCTACTCTCAGGCCAAGCCGTTGAGGGTTGGGCGGAGTGCTGTCTCGTACCGTTCCAAGAAAAACTAGAAATTTCATAGGAATTCTAATTCCATTTTTAATATGGAACATAATAAACGCTTTCGCTGTTTACGCTTATCTATATTTTTTTGTGGTTGTTGAAAAAACCAGTAGATTTTTCGATAGCCGGTCTTGAATGAGGAAAGTTGCGGATAAATGTTCTGCGAATGATTGATTTAAAACAGCTCAATATGAAAAGACATGGGCCTTCCTTAACAGAAGAAACAGGAATATCTAAAACAAAATAAGCGATAATCAGATTCAGGTGAATCAATTTTCGATTCAAATCTGTATTAAGTTTAAGTGTAATTCAACAAAAAGGGAAAAGAAATGAACGAAGAAACAGTGAGAGAGAAATTGCAAGCTGAACTGGAAAACTTGCAGTCAATAGTCGATGAAGTCAAGTTGCAGATGCACTTGGGAGCAAAAGAGGCGCAGGATAAAATTCAGCCACACCTTGATGAGCTCGAACAGGAATTGAGGCAGGCAAAGGAAAAATGGGGGCAATTTGAAAGCAGTTCAGAAAGCGCATGGGCAGACATTCAAGCTGGACTTAGATTGTCCTTAAAATCCATGCAACATGCATTCGAAAAAGCCAAAAAGCATTTTCCTGAACAAGATAAAAAGTAATTGTTTACCTGCAGCGATTTTTTGACGTCTAGTTTGTCAAGGCCCGGAATATAAAAAATGAAATGAACGCAAACCCACGACGTATCGCTCATCTCGACATGGATGCTTTCTATGCTTCCGTAGAGCTGCTTCGTTATCCGGAATTAATTGGCTTGCCTGTCGTGATCGGCGGACAAGCCAAACATGAACCCACCCAACAGGCTGACGGAAGTAAACATTTTTACCGACTACGTGAATATGCGGGACGTGGTGTGATAACGACAGCAACCTACGAAGCGCGTGCAATGGGTGTCTTTTCAGCAATGGGCGTAATGAAAGCGGCGCAGCTTGCCCCGGATGCGATTCTTCTACCCGTTGACTTTGACAGCTACCGCCATTATTCACGACTATTCAAGGCTGCCGTTGCCAGCATTGCACCCAAGATTGAAGGCACGGGTATTGATGAAATCTACATTGACCTCACTGACCTACCCGACGACTCATTAGTACTCGCACAACGTATTAAACAAGCCGTATTTGATGCGACCGGACTCACCTGTTCCATCGGTATCTCACCGAATAAGTTGTTATCAAAAATTTGTTCTGATCTTGACAAACCTGATGGTATAACCATTCTTGGCATGTCCGATATTCCTGATCGAATCTGGCCGCTGTCCGTGCGTAAAATCAATGGCATTGGTCCGAAAGCAACTAAGAAACTTGAATCATTGGGTATCACAACCATTGCCGAGTTGGCACAGGCTGAACTGAGTTTTCTACAAACCCATTTTAGCCGCAGCTATTCTCATTGGTTACATGAGGTGTCACATGGCATCGATAATCGTCCTGTTAAAACATATTCCGAACCAAAATCTATCAGCCGTGAAACCACCTTTGAGCAAGACCTCCACCCTCGCCATGACCGCCCTGCCTTATCTGAGGCCTTCACCGCCTTATGCACACGCGTAGCCGAAGATCTCCATCGTAAAGGTTACGCCGGGCGCACCATTGGCATCAAACTTAGATTCGAAGATTTTCATACGGTAACAAGAGACTTTACATTGACTGCACATATTACCGATCCTGCGTCTATTCGCCGTGCAGCGGTTGAATGCTTACGGCGTGTACCGCTTAAGAAAAGAATACGATTACTTGGGGTGAGGGTCAGCACACTTTTACCTATCAACTCCTCACAAGCGCCAGAAGTTCAAACGCAAAGAGAACTACCATTAGAACTATTTTGATAAAGAAAAAACTGAAATTTATACTTTTCTTTTGATGGGGGTAATGATGGGATTTTAGTTACAAACGTCTGAAATACGCATAAGCACAATGGTCCTGGCGGAGGCGGTGAGATTCGAACTCACGGTAGAGTCACCCCTACGGCAGTTTTCAAGACTGCTGCCTTAAACCACTCGGCCACGCCTCCAAAAAACTTACAGCCCGCATAATACCTGCTAGCGCCTACTTTTACCAGCAAATTACTTGTCCATTTAACTCAAAAATATGCGCTGCTTGCTTTGCCTCTGTGTCGGTGTTCTAAGGGCGCCTCTAAAAATTCAGCGTTCGCCCAAATGCAAGGCGCAGAAAAAATTTTGCAGCGCAGCATATGGTTGATATGACAGTAATAAATTTTTTCTGTAACACAGCAGTTGGGATGAAATCTGGATTTTTAGAAGTGTCCTTTAGATCTCCTGCGTATATTTAGCTATACCACGTAGGTATCTATTCCCATCAATAATAAATCAAATTGCGACTCAACCAGCTCTTTAATTGCCAGTGCAGGCATGCCGGAAATAACATTACCTTGCGAGGCCAACCAGCCCACTGCATCAGCATGTCCAAGACTGACGACATAGCCCAGTTCTTGATGCAGATAAGGTTCAAGTAAATGAAGTATGCTTGAATGCCTTAATATATTGCGTGCAACCAATTTCCCTTTGCGCACAGCTGATTGCGCTGATAATGAATTGGAGCCAATCGAGTTATAGTGCGAACAATCACCCGCCACAAAAATATTCGCTAACGGTTTACAGTCTATCACCACTTGCCCAAAACAATTAGCCTCAAATAAATTTTCTTGTTTCTTGCCCAGAAATAGCAATGACAAATCAGAAGGCAGTTCAAACTTCTCTTTGGTCTGCTTATTTTGCAAAAATATTTTATTATCTTGTTGGTTCTGATAATAGGTATTTGGATAAAACTCAATATCCAGATCACGCAGACGTGATTCCACATAAGTATGAAAACCGGTTGGAAATTGCTCAAGTAATCGTTCTCTGGAATGAATCAAGCGCAGCTTTGACTTAATTCTTCGCCGATGCAGAAATTGTTTGATTTCAAATAAAAACTGTATACCCGTTGCACCACCACCCACGACAGTAACAGTTTGTTCTGAGTCAGCATCCTGTTTGGTAAGAGAATTACTCAAAAGATCTGATCCCGACGTCGTCATAAAATCCTGCAAACTCAGAACGCCTTCTACCGACTCATAGTCTCTGTTGCCACAACCGGGGGTAATCAGCAGATAATCAAAATGCACAACTTCTTCATTTACCACCAGGTATTTATCGCTTTGGCATTGTTGCAAGGCATCTTTTTCCATTGGCAGTTTCGCCTGAATATAGCGAAAATCAAAGCGTTTGGCCAAGTCGGTAAATGACACTTGTAAATCTGACAATGGATAACGAAATGACTCATGCAAATGCGTGATCTTGAGATGCTGTGCATGCGGGTCAACGAGGGTGATGTCTGCATCTGGCGCATAGCGCGAAAGCACGGTAAGCGCAGCCATACCCGCATAGCCGCCGCCTGCAATCACAACCTTCAGTCGTTTTTGTTTAGGAATGTAAAATGGCAGAAAGGCCACAAAGTCTCCTTTTTAAAATTCAAATATATATCCATTACTAAAATTCATGGGATTTTATCTACCCGCCAATTCTCGATCGCCCATTGCCAGAATGTTGCTAACGTTTCTTGTTGCAGCACTTTTGGTGGGCTTTGTCCCAGAAATTGTAAAGCAGCAATCATTTGTGATATGGCATTGGACAAATCAATTGGCGCGGCAAGCGTCTGTTTACTGAGTTTCTCGCCCTGAGCATTCGTAACCACCGGCAAATGCATATACCTTGGTGTAGTATATCCTAGTAATTGCTGCAAATAGATTTGACGCGGCGTTGAATCCAGCAAATCTGTTCCGCGCACGACATGCGTAATATTCTGCGCGGCATCATCGACCACTACGGCTAATTGATAAGCGTAAACACCATCCGCCCTGCGCAATACAAAATCACCAACATCACGCTCTAAACACTGACAAACAGCACCTCTCAAGGTATCTGTAAATTGTATAGGCTGTTGTTGCGTTATGAGTCTTAGTGCTGCCGGTCTTCCAACATGAGAAACTTTATCTCTGCATGTTCCTGGATATATGAGACCATCAATGCCCGCTATACTGGCGTCAGCAATTTCCTTGCGCGAGCATGTGCATGGATAAACCATCGCAGTTTGACTTAAACAGCTCAAGGTAGCCTGATAGGCTTCATTACGTTGGCTTTGAAAAATGACCTCGCCATCCCATTCCATGCCAAGCTTTTCCAGCGTTGTTAAAATATCATCCGACGCACCCGCCACCGTTCGTGGTGGGTCGAGATCTTCGATTCGGACTAACCATTCGCCCTTATTAAATTTCGCGTCTAAATAACTGCCTATGGCCGCCACCAAAGAACCAAAATGAAGCGGCCCGGTTGGTGACGGCGCAAAACGGCCACGGTAACTTGAAACATTTGATTGTGTATTAACCATTCGCTGCAGACTACGCCTTGTCTTGAATCATCTGGGCAACTCTGATCACGTTAATATCAAGTAGTCGGAGCACTAAAAAATTTATATATTAAGAGATAGAAGAAGAAAGATCGCTTATCAATAGATTATAATTCTAAAAACACTTTTATTATGTTTGATCTTTCTATCTATACCCATTTTAAAGGCTGATAATGCATATACACATACTTGGAATTTGTGGCACGTTTATGGGTGGAATTGCTGCTATTGCTAGAGAATCCGGCCACAAAGTTACAGGATGTGATAAGGATGTTTACCCGCCCATGAGTACCCAACTTGAGGCGCAGGGAATTGAATTGATAGCGGGTTACTCATCGGATCAAATCCAGCTCCGCCCGGACATCTTTGTTATCGGTAATGTTGTAACGCGCGGCAATCCACTTATGGAGGAAGTACTCAACCAGAATTTGCCTTATATTTCCGGCCCGCAATGGTTATCAGAAAACATATTAAGAGAGCGCTGGGTACTGGCTGTATCTGGCACACATGGCAAAACAACAACCAGTTCGATGCTGGCCTGGATATTAGAATATGCCGGTATGAACCCCGGTTTTCTAATTGGCGGAATACCTGAGAATTTTGGTATTTCAGCCAGAGTTGGGCATATTTCGTCATCCACTTTCACAAACAAGAATGCTGATTACGAATCAAACGAGGTTTCACCTTTTTTTGTTATTGAGGCGGATGAATACGATACCGCCTTCTTTGACAAGCGCTCCAAGTTTGTACACTACCGTCCCAGAACAGCCATTTTAAACAATCTGGAATTTGATCACGCGGATATCTTCCCTGATCTGGCGGCTATTGAACGCCAATTCCACCACCTAATCCGTATTGTTCCCAATAACGGGCTGATCGTTTCAAATGCGCAAGATGAGAACTTACAACGGGTATTGTCACAGGGTTGTTGGACACCCATTGAAGTCTTTGGCAGTGACGATGGTTGGCAATCTAAAATACAAGCCAATAACGCGATGGAAGTTTATTTTATGCAGGAACACCAAGGTGATTTGCAATGGGATTTAATGGGGGAACATAACCGTATGAATGCGCTGGCGGCAATTAGCGCTGCGCGTCATGCTGGGGTTCCGGTCAAAACAGGTATTGAAGCGTTAACACAATTTAAGAACGTGAAGCGGCGTATGGAAACACGTGGTGTCGTCAATGGCATTACGGTATATGACGACTTTGCCCATCACCCGACTTCCATTCAAACCACGCTCAGTGGTTTGCGCAGTCATGTCGGCAAGGCAAAAATCATTGCTGTATTAGAGCCCCGCTCAAACACTATGAAAATGGGGGTATGGAAAGATGCCCTGGCAAATAGCCTGGTCGAAGCTGATCAGGTTTTTTGCTATGCCAGTGATGCGCAATGGGCGCGTACCACGTTATTACCACTTGGTGAAAAAGCGCATTGTTATGATGATCTGACAAAATTAATTACAACCATTGTAACTGCAAGCAAGTCTGGTGACCATGTCTTGATTATGAGCAATGGCGGCTTTGGCGGCATTCATGAAAAGCTATTAAACACATTACAAGCGCATAAAGAACACGTGCAAATCTGATATTAACCTTAATATTGCACCAGTTCGTTATATTTTAGCTTTTACGTATTATGTCTATTGGTTTTTGATGAGGGTGCAGTTTGTACTTAAGGCTCACTTGTTGGTTTTTAACTTGTCCTGTTTTGAATTCCACCAACTGGTGCAATATTCAGGTTAAGTTCTTCAGTCACCGTCAAACGCGCATAGAGAAAAAACTTTGCAACCCGATTTCTCCAAACGTTCTCTACCACCCACATCGGGCAAATCAATCACAAAACAGCATTCCACCACTTCCCCACCCATTTCCTGGATCAGCAGGACAGCCGCTTCTGCCGTTCCACCTGTCGCAATCAAATCATCCACCAGCAACACACGCTCGCCTGGGGAAATAGCATCAATATGAATTTCGATTCGATCACTGCCATATTCAAGTTGATAATCCCGCCCTACCGTTTCAGCGGGCAATTTATTTTGTTTGCGAATGGGCACAAAACCAAGGCCTAATTGATAGGCAACCGGCGCACCAATGATGAATCCACGAGATTCGATACCCACAACTTTGTCAATCTGCGTATCTTGATAACGTTTTGTAATTTCCTGAACCGTTGTACGCAATCCAACCGGATCTTTTAAAAGCGTTGTGATATCACGAAACATAATCCCTTGGTGGGGATGATGTGGAATAGTACGTATTCGAGACTTTATAGGCATAAATTTCAACTTTTGGGTTGTTAAACAAAAAAACGGCCCCAACCAAAGGCTGGGGCCGTTTTAGAACTAGCTTATGGTTACACTAGATAAAACTTAGTGATCCATTGCTGAACTTGCATCAAAACCTGCAGGTGCGCTTACTTGAGTCATGAGATTATCATCCCAATCGCCTTCAACATTCATATGAAGTGCAGCGCCCAGTAATACAGCTTCAATCAGGTTATGACTGAGGTATACATACAAACCAGGCTGCTTGAATTCATATGCGGCTGCAACAGCTGAACCCGCTGGTACAAACCATGTTTCCTGGCTGGTTAGCGGTGTATCGCTGAATGAACCACCTACCCAATACAGATCCGCATGACCACCAATCAAGTGAGGATAGGAAGCACGGTTAGCTTGTGAATGAACAAACAGTACTTTCTCGCCAACATTTGCTGATAATGCGTTGTCACCGGTAATTGAACCAGCAGCACCGTTAAACACTACGTGTGTAGGAATAAGCCCTTTAGCAACTTCTAACATGTCAGCCATGCCAGCTGCAGGTGAAGAATAATCTTTGTAGCTACCGTCAGCATTTTGTGGCAGATAGAAATCTTGCTCACCAATGTAGTATGCCTTGTCATAGGTGTATGACTTACCGTCAGCATCTTTCAGGCCATCACGTGGCAATACCATAATGGCACCGCTCATACCAGAAATAACGTGGAAAGGAATCATTGTTCCACCTGGTGCACAGTGATAAACGAATACACCTGGCTTAATGGCTTTAAAGCGCATAACAACTTCTTCACCCGGTTGTACCAAGGTTAATCCAGCGCCACCTAAAGCGCCTGTAGCAGCGTGGAAATCCACGTTATGTGCTAATGAGCTTTCTTTCGGGTTAACCAGAGTTAATTCAACATAGTCACCTTCATGTACTACGAACAGTGGGCCAGGAATACTACCATCGAAAGTCAGACCCCAAACTTTTGCACCTGGAGCTACTTCCATCAGTTTTTCAGTGGTTTCCATGCGTACTTCAACAATCTTAGGTCCGCCTTTAGCAACCTGATCATGCACAGGTACATTCGGTGGAGCCACCAATGTTTGTTTTACACGTGGTAATTTTGAAATGTCTTGTGCTACCGCAACTTGTGAAGCACCAAAACAAAGCAACCCTAGTCCAACAACTGCGTGAACAGCTTTAATCATATCTCCCTCCATAAATGATGAATTTTGCGCTCTAATTATTATGCGCCATTCTAATCTGCTACCGCAATCATCAATTGAGTGCAGCAACGCCTGCCCTTTTTCTAAAGAGCAAAGGGCGGAACGGCGACTATACACTTTCCAAATAAAACTGTCCATGATCTTACTCATGAAGCGCAAGAAAACTTCAAATATTTTATCCTTGCATCAAACGAATTTCTGCAGCGGCCAGATTTTCCTGTGTTCCTCTAAGCACGACCACATCGCCGGACTCTAATCGTGTATCACTAGCTGGTAACAACCCGCGTATATTTCGTCGCCTCACCGCCGTGACTTCAACAGACAAACCGGCTAAGTCAAGTTCCTGTAATGTCTTATTAATTGCTGCTGCGCCGGGAATAATCGTCACAGTCAGCAAGCGTGGAAAGTCGCTTTCATTACTTTCTTCCATTTCATCAGATTCGCCATGAAAGAATCCCTTGAATAAACCATAGCGTTCCTCCCGGGTTTGCTGAATGCGGCGTAAAATGCGTGCCATCGAAACATCTACAGACACCAACACATGAGAAGCGAGCATTAAACTGCCTTCCATTATTTCCGCCACAACTTCTGTTGCGCCAGCCTCTTTTAGTAAATCTATATCAGAATCATCTCTTGTTCGCACCACTACAGGCAAATCAGGTCGTACTGCCTGCACATGGCGCAAAATCTTCAAAGCTGAAACAGTATCGGCGTAACTAATTACCAACACTTTTGCACGCATCAAACCAGCGGCAATGAGAACTTCACGCCGTGCTGCATCACCATAAACAACAGATTCACCAGCGTCTACCGCTTCATGAATTCGCCGGGGATCAAGGTCAAGCGCAATAAAAGGAACCGTTTCCTGCTCCAGAATACGAGACATATTTTGCCCGCTGCGTCCGTATCCGCAAATAATGACATGATCTTGTTCCACCATAGTCATGGTCTGAGCAGTGATGCTTGTGATCTGCGCGGCTTGCTGCATCCATTCTGAGCCGTAAATGCTTTGTACCATACGCTCGCTATATTCAATAATAAATGGTGCAAGAAACATGGATAGCACCATCGCCGCCAACACAGGCTGAAGTATGGCATTGTCCACCAAACCAATCGCGCCCGCTTGCGCCAATAAGACAAAACCGAATTCTCCACCATGCGCTAAATTCAAGGCTGTGCGTGTTGCTACGCGACTATCCGAACCAAATAATCGAGACAATCCGGCTATCAGAAAAACTTTTACGACAATCAAGGTCACCAGAATGGCTGCCACCCAAACAAAATTTTCAATGACAACCTGCATATCCAGCAACATACCGATGGTTATAAAAAACAAACCCAGCAAAATGTCGCGGAAAGGCTTGATATCATCTTCAACCTGGTAGCGGTATTCGGTCTCAGAAATTAACATGCCCGCAAGAAACGCGCCCAACGCCAATGACAACCCGGCCAATGCTGTAAACCAAGCCAGACCCAAAGTAATGAGCAGCACATTCAGGACAAATAATTCAGACGATTTTTGACGCGCAACCAAATGAAACCATGGCCGCATCAAACGTTGCCCAAAATACAATATCAACGCAAGCACAGCTGCGGCCTTTAATATTGCAATCGTAAACGTCGTGGTGTAATTGACAGTATCGCTTTCGACAGTAACCGCCAACGCTGGAATAATAATAAGCAGTGGAATGACCGCCAAATCCTGAAACAGTAAAACACCAATGACCTGCCTGCCATGCGGGGAATTTTGTTCATGTCGTTCAGTTAGCATTTTAATAACAATAGCGGTTGACGACATCGCCAATGCACCGCCGAGCGCAAGACCCACACGCCAGTCCAAGTCCAGTGCCCAGGCAACAGCCATGACCAATAGAATAGTGATCAACACCTGCGACGTACCAAAACCAAACACTATGCTTTTCATGGTAACCAGTTTAGGCAGGCTAAACTCAAGGCCAATACTAAACATCAGAAAAACAACACCGAATTCCGCCAGGTGCCGTGTTTCTTCTGAGTCAGGTATCCATCCCAGTGCATGTGGGCCGATGATGACGCCCGCGAGCAAATAGCCCAGCATCGGTGGTAGTCGCAATAAGCGAAATACAACCACAGCCAGCACTGCAATTGCCAATAAAATAAGGACAGGTTGTAAGGGGTCAGTCATGGATTAAAAACGTTTTTAATAGAACTCAATGGAATCGACATAGCTAACTAGTATTCTTTCAATTTGATATTGACGGGTTCAGTTAGCTTTTCAGTGTTACAGGCAAGGCAGATCTTGCAGGCAATGGTCATTCCCTTGTCAAAAGATCTAACACCGCCAGTGGCGCTGAAAAGCTAACCCGTAGGGCGATCACAAGATATCCCGTCACTGTGTTGACGCGATTGTCGCATACTTAGTGATTTTCATAACAAAAACAGCGTACGACATGGTGCTATAATGACTTTGATTAACTCAAATTCAAAGCAATGCCTGTACCTCACCTCTCCACCGCGCTGCGTGGGCCTATTCTTGATTTGGAAAACCGCATCATCAATGCGATGCCGACTATCGAACATTGGTTGCGTGGTAAATGGCGCAGCCATTCCATACCCTTCTATTGCTCGGTAGACTTGCGTAACAGCGGCTTCAAATTAGCACCGGTCGATACTAACTTATTTCCAGGTGGTTTTAACAATCTCAATCCTGAGTTTATGCCGATATGCGTGCAAGCCATGATGAGTGCTGTGGAAAAAATATGTCCGGATGCACACAGTATATTATTGATTCCTGAGAATCATACACGCAATATTTTCTATTTGCAGAACGTCGCAACACTGCAAAACATTATGCAGCATGCCGGATTAAATGTTCGTATTGGTTCTCTACTTCCTGAAATCAAGACTGCTACCCCTATTGATCTCCCTGACGGCAATTCAATCACGCTTGAACCCATCACACGTAAAAATAACAAAATCAGTGTGGCAAATTTTGATCCCTGTGCAATCTTGCTCAATAACGACCTGACTTCGGGCAGTCCAGAAATTTTACAAAATCTTGATCAGGTTATCATCCCACCCTTGCATGCTGGTTGGGCAACACGAAGTAAATCAAACCATTTCTCAGCTTATAACAAAGTAGCCAATGAATTTGCTGATTTGATCGGCATCGACCCCTGGCTGATCAATCCGTACTTTGCTTCTTGTGGAGAAATCAATTTTAAAGATAAAAGAGGTGAAGATTGTGTTGCCGGTGCAACCAACAGGATTTTATCAATACTTAAAGAAAAGTACACGCAATACGGTGTTAAGGAAGACCCTTTTGTCATTGTAAAAGCCGATTCTGGAACCTATGGTATGGGCATTATGACGGTTAAAGATGGTGCAGATGTTTATACGCTGAATCGCAAACAACGTAATAAGATGACCGTTGCAAAAGAAGGCGCGCAAGTAACAAACGTGCTGGTACAAGAAGGTGTGTATACCTTTGAAACCATCAATGAAGCTGTTGCTGAACCAGTTATTTATATGATCGATCGTTATGTCGTCGGCGGGTTTTATCGGGTACACACCGGGCGTGGTATCGATGAAAATTTAAATGCGCCCGGCATGCATTTTGTCCCATTAGCATTTGAATCAACCTGTTTATTACCGAGTTGTGCTGCACAACCTGATTGCGTTCCCAACCGGTTTTATGCCTACGGTGTGGTTGCCCGATTAGCCTTATTAGCGGCCGCAGTCGAATTAGAACAGCAAGATGTCGTCTCACAAGAAGCAATACCAGCATAATCGTTGTGATGAAGCTTGCTTTTATACTGGATCAGCTGGAATCAATAAAAACCGAGAAAGATACCAGTTATGCCATGATCCGCGAAGCTGCCGCCCGTAATCACCAGATTTTTGTCATGCATCAAAAGGATTTAGTTTGGCAAAACGATACGGTCACAGGCTTTGCCCGCCCTTTGACATTAACTGACACAGCTTCTCAAAATAAACACTGGTATCAAACCGGCGAGATCACTGCCACGCCGTTGCGGGAATTTGATGCGATACTCATGCGCAAAGACCCACCATTTGATATGGAATACATTTACAGTACGTATTTGCTGGAACTGGCTGAAGATCAAGGTGCTTATATCATCAACAGTCCACGTAGTATTCGCGATCATAACGAAAAGCTGGCAATCACAAAATACCCGCAATTTATTCCACCAACATTAGTTACTCGCCAGGAAAATCTGATACGCGAATTTCTCAACCAATACCACGATATCATTCTCAAACCATTGGATGGCATGGGTGGGGCCGGCGTTTTCCGTGTACATGATGCCGACCATAATATTAACGTCATTCTGGAGACCCTGACACACTATGGTACCCACACGATTATGGCGCAACGCTTTATTCCTGAAATTTCTGAAGGTGACAAGCGGATCTTATTAATTGCTGGCAAAGCGGTGCCGTACTCTCTGGCACGTATTCCAAAAACAGGCGAAACACGTGGCAACCTTGCCGCAGGTGGTACGGGTATTACTCAACCGTTAACTGCATATGATAAAAAAATTGCAGAAAAGATGGGCCCTGGTTTATATGCACAGGGTTTAATGTTGGTCGGTCTGGATGTGATTGGTGAATTTTTAACTGAAGTTAATGTAACCAGCCCAACAGGTATGCAGGAAATACATCATCAAGCAGGCTTTAATGCGGCAGAGATGATGATTGATGCTATTGAGGAAAATACAAGAAACAAATAAAAACACCCGTTATCCAGTCGGTTAACGGGTGTTTCCTATCATTCGCGCTTGCTTTTAATGCAATGTCACTGCTTCTTTTTGCTCACAAATCAAGTCTGCACAATAGGTTTCATGTATACCATCCAAGAAATTCCATAGCGCATCGCAGGCTTCTTTTGTAGCAGCCAACACTTCTTCCATTTTCTCTGGTGTGTCCGCAAACCGCTCAATGATGGCCCATTCTGCTTGAGAATGATAAACATCAGCTTCCTGATGCACACTAAAGAACTCATAATCTTCTGGGTTATTCATACCATAAAATTTAGCCAGACCATCAATTTTAACAGCTGCAATTTCCGGCACTTGTGACTCAAATGCGTGTAATGCCGCCAGACCCGCATAAAACGGACGATTCAGGCATAGGTCTCTGAATGTTGACACGAGCTTATCGGTATTCGGCAATGCTTTAGCATTCGCTAAGCTCTGATCCGTTGAACCTAACGCAAAAGCAAACGACTTCCAAAGCGCAGGGTGATTCTTGTCGCCATGTTCTTCATCAATCAGATTCTTCAGAACCTCCTGACGCACGCTGATATCACCACTGTTTTCTGCAGAATGCATATGCGGCGTATTAAAATGCACGGCACTTAAATAAGTTGGTTCAGCCAACACATTATAAAAATATTGCTCAGCATAATGTCGCAATTGCTCTTTGCTTAGCTTACCTTCTGTCCAGGCAACATAAAAAGGATGCTTGAGCAGGCTCTTGGCTCCAATTACGGCATTAATTTTTTGCTTAAGTGTTATGTTGGTTGTCATGTTTTTACCCTTTGAACAGAGATGGATGAAATGTGCTGTATATCATCGCTAAATAATATCGGCAAGTCAAATTTTGATCCGCCAAATTAGGCAATTTTTTGCAATGGCCTGGCAAATTAATAAAAATTGGCAATTAATTTACCGGCATACAAGTTAAACTATGGCGCTTTTTATTCTTTGAAAATTGAAATATGGACGAGCAAGCTAGCCTGTTAGCACTTTTTGCCAGTAGTTTTCTGGCCGCCACACTTCTGCCCGGTGGCTCTGAAGCCGTTCTGGTGGGTGTCCTGCTAGCCTATCCAGAACTGCATTGGACAGCACTGATACTTGCCACTATTGGCAATACCTTAGGCGGCATGAGTTCATATGTGATCGGACGATTTATACCCGACGAAAAAACACTGCTTAAAAAATCTGGTGGCAGCATACGCGGGCTGGAATGGACGCACCGCCATGGTGCGCCAGTATTGTTATTATCATGGGCACCATTGATCGGTGATTTACTTTGTGTGGCTGCAGGATGGCTCAGAGTCAATTGGTTATGGGCCATGTTATTTATGGCTGTCGGCAAATTTGCCCGCTATTGGATTATAGCCACCGCCATCAATTAGGCCCGTCGAAACAACGCAACTCTAGAATGTAGCCATCAGCTATGCTTCCAGGAGTTTCTTTAATTCCCCATTTTGGTACATTTCTGTCAGAATATCCGAACCGCCGACAAACGCACCATTTACATATAATTGTGGAATAGTCGGCCAGTTGGAATAATCTTTAATGCCTTGTCTGATTTCCGGATCCGCCAGCACATCCACAGCAAATATATTCTGAACACCGCAGGTGTTGAGAATATGGGCCGCATTAGCAGAAAAGCCACATTGCGGCTGCTCTAATGTGCCTTTCATGTAAAGCACGACCGGATTAGTAGTTACTTGCTCTTTAATTGTATCTTCAGCACTCATTGTTTTCTCCAAATAAACTATCAACTCAGGTTGATTTCTTTCTGTAATTTTTATAATTATTGTTACTTAGGGGAACGTTGATCAATTCGTGAACCAATGTCTGACGGCTAAAATCATCCATTTTGCCCAGAATTAATCAGCGCTTCCTTAGGGAAGTAGCCCAGATTTAATTGCTTCTCTTTCATAAACCGCCCCCCCACTCACGCGTATTATGCCAGCCAAATCTTTATGCGAAAATAATTCATTAAAACCATTTTCAAGCAGCAAGTGTCTGCATGCGGCAGCCTGATCATAGCCATGTTCCAACAATAACCATGCTTCATCTGCAAGATATTTGTTGGCATTGATGATGATATGCTTGATGCAAGCCAGCCCATCATCGCCCGTTGCTAATGCCAGCGATGGCTCAAAACGTAAATCCCCTTGTTGTAAATGAGGATCATGCTTGGCCACGTAAGGTGGATTAGAAACAATCAGATCAAATCTCTCATCTGAAAGTTCATCATACCAACTTCCTTCAACAAAATGGACATTACGTACATCTAAATTGTGTGCATTCTGTCTCGCGACGACAAGTGCTGCTGCAGAACAGTCAACCGCAACAACATGTGATTTTGGACGATGCTTGGCAATAGTAATGGCTATGGCACCACTGCCAGCACCCAGATCCAGAATCCGGCACATTTTATTCGGCGGTAACCGCGCCAGAGCCAAATCAATCAGTAGTTCTGTTTCTGGCCGTGGAATAAGTACAGCATTTGTCACACTGAACTTCAGGCTATAAAATTCACGTTCACCAACCAAATAAGCAATCGGCACACCATTCACGCGCTGCACGATTAATTGAGTGAATGCTTCTTTTTGCTGGGGTGTAAGAGGCTGGTCAGGATGTGTGAGTAAATAAGCTGGATCAACATTCAGCACATGCTGGAGCAATATTTGCGCATCGATTCTATCAACGTCCTGACATGAGCCGGCAAGTGCCTGCGCAAGTGTCATTTGCATGTTATTACAATAGCTGAACAATAAACGCTAATCATTCTCCATCGAGGCCAGTTGCTCTGCTTGATGCTCCGACATTAATGAGGAACAAATCTCATCAATATCTCCATCCATAATCTGATCCATTTTATACAGTGTTAAATTGATGCGATGATCTGTGACACGCCCTTGGGGAAAGTTATACGTGCGGATGCGTTCTGACCGCTCGCCGGTGCCAACCAAAGATTTTCGTGTGGCCGCTTGTTCTTGCTGATGCGCCCGCATTTGTTTATCGTGTATACGCGCAGCCAGAACACTCATGGCTTGCGCTTTGTTTTTATGCTGAGAACGTCCATCCTGACATTCCACGACAATACCGGTTGGCAGATGCGTCACACGCACAGCGGAATCGGTTTTATTAATATGCTGACCACCTGCACCTGAAGCACGAAAAGTATCAATACGCAGATCTGCTGGATTGAGCTCCACTTCGCTGATTTCATCAGCTTCCGGGATAACAGCTACCGTGCAAGTTGAGGTATGCACTCTTCCTTGTGTCTCAGTAACCGGCACACGCTGCACCCGGTGACCACCCGACTCAAATTTTAATTTGGAATAGGCCCCCTGCCCAATAATCTTGGCAATAATCTCCTTATAACCACCCACATCGGAGTGGCTTTGCGAGATAATCTCAACTTGCCAACGCTTGCGTTCGGCATAGCGTGAGTACATGCGAAATAAATTACCGGCAAATAATGCAGACTCATCTCCCCCAGTACCGGCACGTATTTCCAGGAAAATGTTACGTTCATCATTGGGGTCTTTGGGTAACATCTGCTTTTGCAGTTCCGCTTCAATATGCGCAAGGTTTTCTTTTCCCTCTTGCACTTCAGCTTCAGCAAATTCTCGCATATCTGGATCAGCGGACATTTCTCTGGCTGTCTGGATATCCCGCTCACTTTGCTGATAGGCATGATAAAGCGCAACAATGGGCACGATCTCAGCATGTTCTCTTGTTAGCTTACGAAAATTATCAAGATCGGCAGTAACTGTTTCACTACTCAACATTTGGTTTAATTCTTCCAAACGCACACTCAAACGTGTCAGTCTGGTAGCGATACTCGCTTTCATTGAGGACGGTGCAACTGATAGAGTTGATTAATCAAATCAACCAACTCTTCACGTTCTTCAACTGTTGCCTGATTCAATGTGCTGGAAGGAATATGTAAAAACTTATTGGTCAAACCATTACTCAACGATTCCAAGACTTTTTGCGGATCCTCACCTTTGGCCAGCAGCTTACTCGCCCGCGCCAATTCATGCCGCCGATAGCGCTCCCCCTGATCACGTAATGCCCGAATGGTTGGCACCAATTCGCGTGTCGCCATCCAACGCATAAAATCAACAACATTGGAATCTATAATCGTTTCAGCCTGCACCACAGCACTTTGCCTGGAGTCCAAACCTTCTTTTACGATTTCTGATAAATCATCCACGTAATAAAGGAACACATCATCCAATTCAGCCACTTCAGTTTCAACATCACGTGGCACGGCTAAATCAACAATGAAGATGGGACGGTGTTTACGTGTTTTAATGGCACGCTCCACCATACCCTTGCCAAGAATTGGTAAAGGGCTGGCTGTGCAAGTCACAACAATATCGTGTAATGCCAATTGTTCCGGCAGTTCGCTTAAAGTGATGGCTTGCGCACCATCAAAACGACTGGCCAGAGCTTCTGCACGTTCTGTTGTCCGGTTAGCAACTGTAATACGTTTAGGATTTCGTGTCGCAAAATGATTTGCGCACAGCTCAATCATTTCACCTGCGCCAATAAACAAAACACGCTGGTCACAAATATCACCGAAAATCCGTTCAGCCAAACGCGCAGATGCTGCGGCCATAGAAACAGAGTTGGTGCCTATTTCTGTAGAAGTGCGCACTTCCTTAGCAACAAAAAAAGTGCGTTGAAATAATTTATGTAATAGCAAGCCAAGTGTACCGGCGTGCTCCGCAGATTTAACAGCACTTTTTAATTGACCCAGTATTTGTGGCTCGCCCAACACCATGGAGTCCAATCCACTGGCAACACGAAAGGCATGTTTCACCGCTTGTTCGCGTGGCAACTGATAGATATAGGGATCCAACTCACGTGTCTGTATGTGATGAAAATCCGCTAGCCAGTGCATGGCTTTTTCTGGCTTATCAGTACTGCAATAGATTTCAGTACGATTACAGGTCGAAACAATCGCTGCTTCTTTAATGGGATTATGTCCAACCAGATCATGCAATGCATGTTCCACTGTATTTTCTGGAAATGTTACCTGTTCTCGCACATCCAGCGGCGCAGTATTATGGTTAATACCGAAGGCGAATAACTGCATGGAAGTTTAATGTAAGCAATTGGTAAGGAATAAAAAACTAAGCATTATAATATTATGAGCGTTTAAATGCCATTAATGATAAATATTTATAATATTTGGAACACATCTTTCACTATTCCTGATCTTATTTAACTGTGTAACTTTCTAAAATAACAAAGTTTCTTCTATTTCGATGTTAAGTTTATGTGCCTGCCAATTCTTTTTTGTCCAAAAATTCAACGAGTGAATCATAAGACAAAGGGCGACTATAATAGTAGCCTTGGTGAAAATAACAACCATGATCAAGCAGTAATTGCACTTGTTGCTTAGTCTCAACACCTTCTGCAACAATTGTCATACCAAGGTTCTTACCAAGGCCAACAATTGCCTTTACAATGGTCAGATCATGCTCGCTCTGATCCAGCGTACTGACAAATGACTGGTCAATCTTAATAATATCTATCGGTAGTTGACGCAGTAAAGTTAGTGAAGAATACCCCGTCCCAAAATCATCCAAGGCAATCAATATGCCCAAATTCTTAAGCGCATGCAATACTTTAGATGCACGCGCCATATCGCTGACTACAGCACTTTCAGTTATCTCAAGTATTAAAGACTGTGCCGGCAGCCCAGTATCATGTAATACCTTAGAAACAATCTGCACAAAATCCCCAAATAATAACTGGTGAGGATCCACATTCACTGACACATTAATTGGTTTATCTACCTGCAATAGCTTGCTGGCAGCAACACATGAATCTCGTAAAACCAACTCACCCAGTTGATCAATTAAACCAATATCTTCTGCCAACGGGACAAACTCACTAGGTGATAAAAAGCCACGTTTGGGATGAGGCCAGCGCACCAATGCTTCCATTCTTACGATGCGATATTGGTTAGCATCAAAAATAGGCTGAAAATACACTTGCAACTGGCTATCTTTTACTGCCGCACGCAATTCTTTTTCTAGTTCAAGTCGATCACGCGTCCATACAATAGATGATTCTGGAGAATAAAAACCAAAACCATTTCCGCCTTCTTTCTTGACACGAGACATTGCAGCACTAGCATGCTCCAATACAATTTCGCCACTATTTCCATCATGTGTATAAAAACTAATGCCAATACTTATCGTAACAAAAACTTCCATGCCTTCAAGATCAAAACTCTCTTCCATCACCTCTAGAAGTTTTTGCGCCATTTCAGCTGCAGAGCCTTCTTCTCGCAAATAATCAAATAGCAAAACAAATTCATCCCCTCCCCAGCGTGCAACAATATCTTCCTGATCAACAACCTCATATAAACGCCAGGTAATCATTTTCAGCAGTTTATCCCCCGCTTGTCGTCCCATCGCATCATTTATTTTTTTGAAATTATCCAAAGCAACAAAAAGCACCGTTACAATCTTATTGGACGGCTGGGTTGATTTGATCATCCGCTCATAGAGCGTAAGCAATTCAGTGCGATTAGGAAGTTTTGTCAAGGCATCATGGCTCTCTTGATGAGCGACTTTCTGTGCTAATGCGATTGTATCTGTAATATCAGCCATTGCAATTACAAACCCCATTAACGCTTCATCCTCATCATATAACTTGTGCCGTGCTATACGAACGATACGTTTATCTCCTCGAGCGGTTTCCAAATGACACTCTACTGCTTCATCTATATCTGCCTCAGCATTGTGTGAATTTGATTCTCCTTGCTGGCCATATAAATTTATTTGACATACATCATCAAGCTTTAACAGATGCTGCAACTTCTTTCCTTGTACCCGAGTAGCATCAACTTGTAGAATTTTTTCCGCACCCCTGTTCATGAAAATAATTTGATCCTGTGTGTCCGTGGTAATCACACCATCTTCTATTGACTCCATGGCTGCACTTGAGCGCGCTTTAGCGACAAATATAGAGCGCATGAATTCATTGACACGCCGCCAATTCCATAACGGATAAATTGCCAAGGTTCCGAGTAGAGCTGCACTGGGTGGAATCCATATCTGCGCGAACCTTAACAAGATACCGATAAAAACCAAACCGCCGGCAAGCAAAACAAGCAGCATGAAAACATTCAAATTTCCACGCAATAAACTTATGCTCAATATTATTAGCAATACCCAGGATACCGAAATCAACACGGCAGCGTGATTGGCAACAGGATAGATCGCACGATTATGTTGCAGCATATCAATAACATTGGCATGCCATTCCACGCCCGTCATAGGCTGGCGGTTAATACCAGACACCGGTGTTGCAAAACGGGTCCCCATGCCCACTGCTGTCATACCTACGATGATTATTTTGCCACTTAAGCTTGCAAGCAAGGACTTATCAAATAAGACTTGCGCGTATGAAATTCGTCGGAAACTGCCTGATGGTCCCACATAAGGAATTAGAACCTCCTGTGCACGAACCCAAGAACCCCAACCACTTGCAGTTTCATAAGAAGAATCTTTGTAAGCGGGTTGACCATTATTCGGGTGTTCAGTTAATGCAGCCAAGCCAAATGCCGGCCATGTAGGTTTATCTACCCCAGCCGCAAGAAATACTCGTCGTGCCACACCATCACGATCCAATTCAATA
>JAJFJK010000127.1 GCA_021774075.1 Nitrosomonas sp.
TTACGCATGGTTTAAATATTCCTGCCAATAGGTTTTTGCTCGGGTTATATCCTGTTTTTGTGTTGATTTATCACCGCCACAAAGAAGTACAATTATTGTGTCGCCATCTTCTCCAAAATATATGCGGTACCCAGAACCAAATTTCAAACGAAGTTCGAATACACCATCTTTTAGAGATTTATAATCTCCATAATTACCACTTTGAATGCGGTATAAACGCTGTAGGATACGCCGTCGTGTGCTGGGATCTCGTAAACCATTCATCCAATCAGTAAAAGGCTCGTTATTGGCATTATCTTGATAAAAGATAACCCGCTTTTCTTTAATAACGTTTGCCATACTACAACCCTATGTTAGAACATTACTACTAACACTGCAAACTATAGTTGTCAACTGTGTAATCTGTTTTCTGAGGATGATGAAACGTATTAATGACGGCAAGCATTGGCCATGGAAACGAATTCAAGCTCACAATGTGAAGGTAGGGTATATGACGAGTCCAGGGAGAAACACCAAATCTTTAACCTGAGTGATGGATAATAGTTCTTGATTTTAAAGAATCTTACTCCAAACTCAGGTTAATTATAGTGATTGTAATTTTTAAAATTCGATGTCTCTGAATTCTCCTCTGATAACTCTGGAAGAAGAATTACCAATAGTAAAAAGAGGTCGGAATAATGAAATGGATGTGGCTGCGGAATCAACATTATTATAGATAAATTTCACTTTCACCGGTATACCTTGAATTATATTGAATTCTAAAGTGCTAGATCCTGTTTTATCAAGTGCAGTAACCGTTGTTGGCGTATATTCGCGACTTTGATCATCAAATAATTCACTACTATTGTTAAGTGTATCGCCAAATACACGTATTGACTCATCGGCGCTGATGCTAACAATTTTTGTCATGCAAGTGACTTGATTTTTTCCAGATAGATTGCAGCCGACAAAATCAACTTTTAAACCTTCTAGAGTTAATGTATCCAGCGCGGTTTCTGAAAAAGAGGTGTCTTTCGGTGTGGCGTCTAAAATAGTAAAAGTGCCGTTTGCAAGATTCAGTTGGAGCGTAACACTGTCAAAAACTGTATTATTGTCAACTGTAACATCACGCATAACAAGTGCGCCTGAGTTGCTGGTGAAGTTGACAATAGCAAAACTGCTGGTACTGATTACCATGAGGCATAAGATTAAGAACAACTTTTTCATTTTTCTTGAATTTCCTTTTTTATTTAATATGGTATTTACCCTCATAAGAAAACTTGAATTTGGGTAAATAAAGATAATCAGGTTTTTGTAAAAAAGATGGAAATATGGATCTTCGTACTTAATTTCTCTTCAAGAACCTGATTATTATAAATTTAACACAATTATTCTGTGATTTGGGGGTGTGGTGTTAAAAAAATAAGTAGCCTAGTTCTGCGAGTTTAATAAGTATTGTAGAAAAAATAGTTTGATAGACTTTGATATGGTATTTACTTATTGAAATTGGAGGAAAATATCATATGGGAAGAATAGGTAAGAAAAGGGTTGGTGTTTACTCATGGACATTAGATTATCGCCGCCAATTACTCAGCTCTAAGATGAGTCTGTGTAATTGATTCAATGATGGGTTGGCCAGGTTCGACCTGGATATTAATTAACGCTTCTTGCACATAACGAACCCGTTCATCTTGTAATGCTTCACGTAATTTTTTGAGGTTTTTGCCAGAAAAAGTAAAAACTGAATCTTGATAAATTAAAGAGATTGTTTCATTGCTGCTATATTCTATGGTGGCAATGTAGCCATAATAAATTATCGTTCCGGTGCCATCTCTACGGCGAATGTCTAAACGTGTTTGGCGTTGATTGACGCGAGAACAATTAAACGCCAGATAATTGTTAGTTTCAGGAAATTCCAGCGACGTATCTGTTACGTTACTTTGTTGCTCAGTTGATGACTTCTGTTCATTTTCTACATTTGCAAATAATCCTTTTTCTTCAGTCATCGGCTAAAACCTCTTTCTTTTTCTTGCTCTGGTTCAGGGATTAATTGTTTTTGGGTTTCATGTTCCTGTAGACGATGTTTTATTTCTTGATAAATGTCGATGGTTTTTTGTTTCATCCAGGAAGCTGCTGCTTGCACATGTAACATGATACGGTTCTGATGTTCTATTTCCCGGTTGATATCGCCTCGGTCAGTATTAATGCCTTGGCGTTCCATGTGGCTGGCTTCTTTGCCCAGATGAATGGTAGGTTCAATAGTTAAACCTTGATCTATATATGAACGATGATCAATGGTTTGTTCAGAGCCAGCAGTTGCTAAATAATCATTGGTAATATCCGCCCATGATTCGCGCCACCCAATTAAGGTTTCTTTTTTGTTCCAATCACGGTTTTTCTTTTTAGAAAAACCTTCTTCTTCGATAGCACGCATGGTGAGTAAGATATGTGCGTGCGGATTTTCTCCGCCGTCATTGGCATTACTGGTGTGATAAGACACATCGGCGACCATACCTTGAGCGATAAATTCTTTTTGTACAAATTCTCTGACCAAAGCTTTTTGATCATCGAAATCTATTTCTCGCGGTAATGACACTTCAATTTCTCGCGCGATTTGGGCGTCTTTTCTTTTCTCTGAAGATTCAGCATTATTCCATAATTGTTGCCGATCATAGACCCAATCAGGGGCGTGATTAGGTGCCATAATTTCAGATTCTAGGATTTGTTGTTTACGCGTGTAGTCATAGTCTAAATCTAATCGTTTATCGTACAATTGTTCTCCGGCACGATAACTGGCTGCGGCTACAGCACTATGGCCTTTAGAACGTGTAAATATTTTACCGCTGAGATGATAGTTTGCCATATGTGGTACCTATGTTTTAATCTCTTTGATAATTGAGTGTAACAATATTATCAAGAGCGCACTTATACATTGTACCAATGTGTGCGATCTCAATAGGAGCTTCACTCCTTGCCGATGGCTTACCTAGAATCTTAAAAATGGAAATTATTTCCCTTGAGCAGATGGCCTTACCCTTTATCAGAAATACAATATTACAAATGGGAAAGCTACGCTATACCAAATGTAAATATTGAATATTCTATCAGTAGTCCATAGATGGAATAAATATTTGAATATCCAATTATTCACGTTGGAATAATCGAATAATAAAAGATTCACAGTTATATTTGTTATTACTTACTCAACCATGAGTATTTTTCTTTTGATTTACTCAATTTATTGCATAATATATTTGTTATAAACAAATTATATGGAGCATTACCAATGCCAGCCAAATTAAATAAATTGATTGCACAAAAAAAATCGCTTGAAGCACGTATTGCAAAAGAAAAAGCTAAGGCAAAACAGCAGGAAAGAAAGGACGATACGCGTCGTAAAATATTGGTTGGTGCGGTTGTTCTAAAGCATATGGAACATGATGTTAGTTTTAAACATAATATCGAGCATTTATTAGAGGCTCAACTAGTTAAAACGGTAGATCGTGATTTATTTGGTATTGCACCGAAGAAAGAAATTTCTATTACTTCTGATCCTGCTGAATCGACGCAATCGGAATTTGTAAATAATATTGATCAAAATATAACTCACCAAGGGTAATGTTTTTACTTGTGGTTGTGGACAAACTCTATTAGAAATTTTGTATGTAAAGAAATCTAACTAATGGAGTTTTTATTATGTCAAAGAAACCAACGCATAGAGTTGTTGTGCCTTTTGATCGCGATAATAATAAAGTTTATTGGCATCATGTTGGCAGCGGATGGGAAACTAAAAACGGACATATTCAGCTTAGCTTTAATTCGTTCCCAGCGGGTATAAATAAGGTTTTAATTGTTAAATCTGATGATCCTTCGATTGAAGAATCTGTTGATACGGATGTGGTTTTAGCGGATGATGAAGTGATGCATTAGACAGATCTATCTGCAATGTGAGGCTATCAATTCTTACTCCGTGCTTCAGCAATACTCAATTTCTTAATTTCTACCGGACTTAAGCGTTTTCTAATACGGGAGTATAGATCTGTTGCCGTTGAATAATCTCTGCGTTTAAATGCTTCATCGGCCTTTGGTCGTAATTGTTCGGTGAGAACATCAAGGGCGTACTCTTCGGACCATAATTTTCGTTGTTTTTCAAGTGTAGAAAAGAAACTAAGATCGCCTTTTAGAGCCACAGATCCATAACGCTCCATTAAAAAGCTTAACTCTTTGAGACCAGTTGTAACACCTTCTGCTGTATTAGTTGCTGCATAACGGAATTGCTTAGCAATTTCTATATCGACAACACGAATAATTTCTGATATTGCATATCGAGTTCCGCAAGCAGTAATACCAGCACCGATTTCATATGATTGCCGACCGTGATATACATCTACTTCAACATCATCTTTTCGATAACGCACAAGTGTTGGTGACGCCTCAACTTCAGAAAAGCCTAGCCTATTAAGAAATGCAAAAGCTTCTCTAGCTTTCTCCTTAAAACCAAGATGTGAGCGATCCGATATGTCCATAATGTTTACGACTTTCGTTATTATTTTGGCGGCATCCAATCATTAGTCTTGGAATCAAATGTCCAGCCACGATCCCTTAATAGATTTCGTTCAGCATTAAGAAATTGACCGGATGTATCACCTGAGGAGGCATCTCGAATTGGTTTCCCTTTGCCCATTTCTTGACGTAAAACCCCCGAATTTTGTTTCCAATTTGCTTTAGGGTTTCCTTTGTCTGGCAGGCGATTAAGTAGTGATTTCTCGCCTGGTTTCAAATTTTTAAGGTCTTGAACCCGACCGATTACTGTAGTTCCCTCTTTTGTAACAGGGGCCCCAGACAATTTATTACCAACAATACCAACATCATCCGTATTTTTTCGGAAAACGGAAGCAATATTTTGAGGTGTTTTTAGAACAACAGAAGGAATGTTTTTAATTGTTGTGGGATTTAGCCCGACTGCGGCTTCTACACAGGCTGCTGCTCCAGCGCCACAGGGAAGAATAGCCGCAGCGGTAAATGCAACATCTCGCGTGGTTTCTAGCTCATCCCTATATTCAGTGACCTCTGGTTCAAAAAAGCCTGCAACACGTGCAAGTGGCACTCCAAAATGATATGTAAGACTGGCAGAAACTTGATCTAGAAAACTTTCGGCCTCTACAAGATCTTTCCTACTTTGCCACGCAACAATATCAGCTGCTTCTCTAGCATTTTCGCCGCGTTTGTCTATATCCCATGTGAATGCTTCGCCTATTTCCCCTGAAGGTTCTGTTTGAGGTACGACCTGGGGGGTAGCCACAACAGAAGGAATCTCTGTAATAACTGCAGGTGTTTCGGTATATGGCTTAACAATATCTTCAGAGATATTTGTATATATGGTGCTATTTTGTATAGCAGTATCAATTTCTCCAGAGAAAATATCAGCTATATCCTGGGGGAATACTGGATCATCCCATATATAGTAGTCTGGCTCTTTTTCTAACGACGCAACCTGCTCTCCTTGACAAAGAAGCTGAACGCGCTCTGCCCTCATGCATTCATAAAAAACTCTACTCTCTGCACCATCCTCTGTTGGAATTTGCCGTACATTAATTACACCAACAAAATTTTGTACAGCCTTTTTGCAAATTTGCTCCCTGCAAGCTTCTGGATCATTTTGTGCCTGTTGTGAGGGATTGGGAGCAGAAGAGTAGGTAGCGTCCCCAGCGGCCTGGAAATCTGCATCTTGTTCCATCCATGCAGGGATGTGCTTATCAGCATAGGCAGATAAAGGGAATATATATGCAAGCAGCGAAGCAATTAACAACGCTGCTGTGATTAGTCTGGTCATCGATTATTTTCTGCGAGAGGGTACTAAAACATACCTGACATAGAACGTACCAAGCCGCTTACGAGGTCTGGCGCGGCTTCTTCCCATTCTAAATTAGCTTTATTTGCAGAACTAAGAATACGAGTTTGATAACGCTGCCGGTTGCTTATATTTTCTGTCATGGAAACGGTACCGCCACTAATTCCCTGATCCAAACTATGTTTAGAGCGATTGACGACCGCTTGTCCATCTTTTACTTGCTCAGAAATTTGTAGATCAGTTATAACGGAAAAGTAGACATCTTTGACTAGGCTATCTGCAACAATTGTACCCATACCGCCAACGGCTGCGCCGAGTATGCCGTAACCCAAGGAATTACCGATGACAGCGCCGCCAAGGGCACCGCCTAATGCTGCGCCAGTAGCGGCATCACCATATCCACTCAAAAAAGCTTGTTCAGCAGCCGTTGGATCAATTTTGCCAACCTGTAGAATATTGGCTTGTAAAAGATAATACGCCATATCAGGGTCATCAATAATTTGATAACCTTTGGCGATAAGCGCTTGTGTTACTTCGTTGTTAATATCAAAATCTGGTTTATCTGAGGTGTTTCTGATTTGGATGAATATGGTTTTTTTAGAGGCTGTTACGGGCTCTAAAAATACGGTATTGCTCATTTTAGTTTCAACAGAAAGATCTCGCTTTGAAATCATTGTTCCTGTTGCAGCACAGCCTGTTAGAAATATGGCTATAAAACACAAAACACTCAATCGTCCTAATCTATGTGTCATTATTTCTTCCTTTATTAGTTTTTAATTTCGTGGAATTTTGGTCACGTACGGATATTATACAAAAAATGTATTTAGTAAGAAAATGCCGGTGATTTGGGGATCAGTTTAAGGAGATGGGAAACGAAAAACGGACATATTTAGCTTAGATTTAATTCGTTCCCAGCTGGTACAAATATAAGGTTTTAATTGTTCGCTCTGATGATCCTTCGATTGAAGAATCTGTTGATACGGATGTGGTTCTCGCTGATGATGAGGTGATGCATTAAGGGTATTTTAGAGGGATAATTTCCACTTATGGCATAAGTAAAATGACAGTTTCTACTATGTAGATATTCCGTCATTTTACTTTGATTAGTTGCACTCTCCGTCCTTTGGTTGTTCCTCGGCAGTGGACTTGTTATCAAGTAATATACGTATAGACCACCTTGGTTCCCCAAGGATCATTTGGATAATTCCTAAAGTCACTAAGCTAGTGACAAAGATAATTAACTCCTTCATAGCAACCTCCTGTCATTGGATTAAAAGTCTAAGATTAGATATTAAAATAGAGCAAGCTGTTTGTCAAATATAGATATTCTATATTTTGTATTGTAATAAATATTAACTATTAAACAATTAGTTATTTTGCTTGTATTTATCTGTTGCGTCGTTCTGCGGCGGAATTAATTCTTCTATATTCTCTAATTTTTTCTTTTGAGCAGTTTGAAATCTCCATTGAAACACGATCTGTACTAGTCTTTATAATATCCCCTGGTTCTGGGTTTGAGGAATCATTTTTATGCATCTTGTATAATTTGTCGTAAAGTTTCTGCATAAAAAGGCGGTCGTGTTCCCAAAGATAGTCCTGGTATAAAACATCTACTTCTAGCTCTTTGTTATAATAAGTTAGATACTGTCCCCAGGTTTTCTCCAGATGGCCAAGAAGATGTTCCTTAAAAGCATCGCCTCTAAGTCCCTTTGCAGGTTGGTATATTTGTTCTTTGCTGGGTTTCTCTGGTAAAACAGGAATGTTACTACGGGATTTCTTATGAAGCTCTTCTAAGAAAATACATAGCTCTTTTCGCCCGTTATTAGGAAGATCTATATAGGTTTTGGAGAGATCGGTCAACTCCTCTGCCTCGATATCGGACAATCCCTCAAAAATTATCTTTAATCTTTCTGTAACCTTCACCAATATCTTGCCATGCTTATCTAGAGTTAGCGTTTTATTCTCTTCTAGAACGTTTTTATCGGCAGGTAAAGTCTTAATATTAGTAGGATTAGAAGTACTTTCATGCTTGTTTTTAGAATGTTGGTTGGGATAGTGCTGGCTGTTGGAATTATCTAATTGTTCTTGTGAGCCATTAGAATTTGATTCATTGGGGTTTTTATCTTTTTCGAGAGCCCTACTTATTAAGGCATCTTTAAAAACAGCGTTAAAACTTATTTTAGGATCAATATCAAATTTTGCAGGATTTATTGTGTTTTTTTTCAGATTTACTATTGGAGTTACTAGTTTAGATTTATTAGACTCCATATCATGTAAATGATCAAAATCATCTTTTGGCGTAACTCGGCGAAGTAATGTTTCTAACGTGTTATTAAAAGATTTATCTGTATCATTTTGTTGATCATTAGATGATTCCTCAGGATATTTTTTATATCCATTAAGTGTGTGAAAAAGATTCGCCTTAATAGGAACAATTATCGTTTCTGTTTGATCTGAATTAGAGGCTTCCGCTTGCGTATTCATTTTATAAATTATGCTCCTTGATTCTTTCAATTAATCTTTGTTTAAGACAATCATTAGCTGTGTTTATGCATTCCTCTATCTGATTTTCTTCTAAGATACTACTACTTGTAATTTGATTCAAAAAAAAGGGGTTTTTGTGGACATAAACAGCAAGTGGAAAGTTTCCCCCAGCATAATAGATATCGAAGGATGTAAGTTTTTCCTTGTCAACAGATGATTGATCACTAAGCGTTTCATGAAGCTTTATAAGTTCAAAAGGAAAAATCCTACAGAGAATATGAAACTGTGGATTTAGCAGATCACATATATCTTTTTTATTAAATGAGATCCCATGAACAATTTTATTGAGAATATCATCTTGTGAGTTTTCATAGATATATCTAACTTTATCAAGATATAACCTCGTGATTTTGGTTCTTACATTGAATATTAAGTAGTGGCAGATGGCATGATAAAAATGGTAATTATTGAGCCACATACGGTGATATTCACGAGGATATTTCGGTTTATCATCATCTTTGATTAGAGGATAGACAAACCCAGCACAGAAGAGAGGGCTACCACCAACGGAACCAGGCACTGTAAGTATTTGAAAATTCTTATTCGCATCGGCTCGTGGAGACATTATGGTAAATGCATAATGAATACATATCGAACGTTGATAACCTTCTGATTTTCCATATTTTTCTAATTCTTCTTTTTCTAGACGACTTGTGCCTCCAAAAGTGAATGGACCTTCTTTAATATTTACATATCCTGATTCAAAGGAAGCATCACTCATTGAACGTGCGCAAAGCTGATTTGGTTTTTCTATGATCTCCAGTATCTTATCTATTCCTCCAGGTTTTTCAAGAAGTTTCCAGAAAAAGCCATCATCACGTACGTTTTTAACGGTAAGGTATTTATGAAAATCAATTATATTGGTACGCTTCTCTTTTAATTCTTCGAACCCTTTTCTTAAATCATCTTTTTGTGCATCTGGAATTAATATCCTAATTCGATAAGGATAATAACGTTCTTCGCCTGGTTTTCTTCTGAAACGTAATTCTTTTTGTGTGAATTCTCTTATAAAGAAGATTATATTGGGGGTTTTGCTGTTGCTAGTTAGTAAGGGGGATTCTCGTATATTGAGATATTCTTGATTAAAAATTTTTCGTATTTCTTTGAAGTTATCTTCAAAGGATTTTTTAGAATCGTTAGTAGTGTATTTCCAATATAGATTTAATAAAGATGGCGGTGCTACTTCTCTTTTAATTTTTTGTTTCTTCCAGTTTTTTGCTTTTCTAGATATTCTTTCATTGAGCTTTTTGTCACTAAATATCTTATCTATTACTGGATCAACTGGGTTATTTTTATCACAGGATAATGTTTTAGATAAATAATACAAATATTCGTTACTTTTTATACTTATGGGTAGGAATGTACGCTTACCTTTTGCAGTAGGTTTTGTATCTCTCGGAGAATACATTTTATGGATCATAAAGTACTTATCTTCATGAAACTTAATTAGATATTCTTTAATATTAATGTAGCGTTTCTTTTCGTTTATTTCTATTTCAAATGATTCAGCCCTATCTTTATCTAATATAATAAGGTCTTCTGAAGGGTGCTTCTGTGAGATAACTTCTTTGTATAGGGTATTTTTAATATAATTTTCAAAATCACCCTTCCAGAAAGGGTCAAGGCATGTGTGATGGAGTATTGTGTACCCAATATTTTCTTTTCTTTCTAATAAAACGATCACACAGCGTTCTTGTAAGAGCATACAAAGTCGATTAATTATCTGATTTAAATCGACGACCGGCCATCGATTCTGATAAAAAGCGGAAAACAGGCTATGCTTTACTAAAGTCACGCGTTCTGTGATTTCAGCTTTTTGTTCCGCCAGTTCTTTTTTTCTTATTGCTTCCTTAGATAAGGCGATGGTTTTGTCCGTCATATATTTGTAATTGATTGTATTTTATACTTCCTTGATTCTATATTCTTTAAGCCTAGACTTCACCTTTTTTCCTTAAATTTATTTGTTGTTGGTATAGATCCAAATAAGGAGTAAGTTTTTCAATAACTTTACTATTGATAAAATATGTTATCAATAGTAGAGTTGTTTTATGAATGATAAATATTTGCCTATTGCTTCGCCCTCCTCTACCCGACTTCTATCCAACGTCGATTTCCAGCGTTTGGCTGAGGTGCCTCCCGAAGTTGAGTGGTTTGCTAATTTGGATAATTCGCAGACTCGCCGAGCTTATGAAAATGCCTTGCAAGATTTTATGGGATTTACCGGCATTAACCAGGCGGTGGAATTTCGTGTCGTGACGCGTGCGCATATTATTGCTTGGCGTGATGAGCTGGTGAATCGCTCATTGAGTGGTATGACGGTGCGTCATCGCTTGGCTGCCCTCTCCTCTTTGTTTGAATATTTGTGTGAGCGTAACACCGTGACCCATAATCCGGTCAAAGGTGTGAAGCGGCCAGCGGTGGAAAGTTATGAGGGAAAGACACCGGCACTGGGTGATCATCAGGCGCGCAAATTGCTGGATATACCAGATGGAGGTTCATTGAAGGGTAAACGTGATCGTGCCATGTTAGCCACCCTGCTCTATCATGCATTGCGTCGTAATGAGTTGTGCCGGTTGAAGGTAAAGGATTTTAAACAGGAGCGGCGTGGCGTGCCACATCTGAAAGTATCCGGCAAAGGGGGCAAAATGCGCTATGTGCCGTTGCATCCTGCGGCTGGTGGGCTGATTCATGATTATCTGGAAGATGCGGGGCATGAGTTAGAGGATAATGGCGCGTTGTTCCGATCGATCAGTAATAATCGGGTTGAAGGTTCGCAGAAGGCCATTACCCCGGATGCGGTTTATAAGATCGTGCGGGAATATTCGCAGAAGTTAGGGTTTAAGATTGGGGCACATGCGCTGCGGGCTACGGCGGCGACCAATGCATTGGATCATCAAGCGGATATTGCTAAGGTGCAGGAATGGTTAGGACATGCGAATATTGCGACGACGCGGATTTATGATCATCGTAAAACCAGGCCTGAGGATAGTCCGACGTTTAAGGTTGTGTATTAATCTTTTTCATTATTTGGTTCTGCTTTTGGATTAATTAACCTTATAAGAAAAGTTATTGGTTTTGTTGTATTGACTAATATTCGTTGCAACTTCATTGCACGTGAAGTAAATAAATCTAGTTTATCAAGTAGTTCTCCTAGACGCTGAATAATATCTTTATTGGGGCCTGTTGAGGCTTTCAATTCTTCTTGATTGGCTATAACAGCCCCAATTGCACTTTGTAGGGCTTGTTTTAATCCTTTTGCTCCCTTGATTCTGTACATAATCAGTGCATTTCTGATTCGCTCGATCTCTTCTAATAAGATTAATTTTATTGAGTCAGGGAGGCTACTTTCATAGAGTAAGTTAAACAAGTTATCTGTTTTATCAATGATATCTTGTAAATCTTTTTCAGAAAGTGACTCTTCAGAATAAAATTTTGAGAGTGCTTCAGCGCAGAATTGTAATCTAGCTAAAGCGTCATCGGTTAAGTATTGTTTTGCTGTTTGCCAGGGGCTACCCAGATTTAAAGGAAAGAAAGCTTGTTCTAGTTTATTAAAAGAAGAAAGATATAAATTATGATTAAGCTCACTTCTCATACGAATTAAAGATTGAGTCTCTTGAGATAGCGAATATATTTGTACTACAGCTTCTGTGACCTGTACGGGATCATTTTTACACCCTATTACTTTTGCCCAAGCATCTGCTACTGTAATCTTATCGGGCTGGTTTTTTGCGTTGGATAATAATTTATGAAGTCTCCCTGCCGGATTGCTTTCATCTATCAATCTATATTCTCCTTAAATTTATCTTTTGATGCTTTATTTGCCTTTAATTAAGGCGGGATTAATTATTCTTATTTATGTTGAACATAGTGCAGTTATTCACAAGTTCATCCACGATATTTGTTAGTAATTAGGTAAAGTAACATTATGCTTGATTGTGTCATATAATCATACTATCATTTTTTATGATGATCGTATCATATAATCATACTTTATGAGGATAATATATTATGAAAGCACCAGATTTGAAGAAGTTAGAAAGTTTAAAGCCTGAGGACGATTTCACAAAAACAGTACAGTTACAACATGACAAGGCAAGAGAAACTGTTAGAAAAACTTTTTCAATACAGCATGGAGAACTTGACTATATCAATGCGGAAGCCTTAAAAATGTCACAGGAAGCGGGAAAAGTTATAAGTGCTAGTGAAGCCCTTAGAAACATCATTCAACGTGATAGGGGGTCTAGGTCATGAAAGGTGTTGCAATTGTAGGAACTAAAGGGGGGGTAGGTAAGACATCTATTGCCCATCTCTTAGCATTGGGCGCTGCTTGGAAGAATACTCCAGCTTATTTGATGCATACAGATGCTCGTCCTCCTATTGTAGTTAATGGCAGGCCGTATATGTACTACGATGCTCGGAAACCCGAAACACTTAGTACTTTAATAAGTGCTGCAATTAATAACGATGGTCTTTGTGTTGTTGATAGTGGAGGGAATCGGCCGGAATTTGATAAATGGATAGCTGAAAGTGTTGATCTTGTTTTAATGCCTGTTATTCCTGATCCTGAAGGTGTAGAAATGGCAATAGAGCATATGAAACGATTAGAGGATTATGGCGCCAGGAATGTACGCTTTATTATGAATATGGTTTCAAGTAATCAAAATGAGCACTTACGAGATTTCAGGGAGTATTTTTCAAAACTCCCAGAGGAAAAGATTATAGGTAAGATTAAAAAGGTTTCAGCGGTAAAACGATTACGAGAAAGTGATATTGAGCTATTTAAAACCCCGCCTTCAAATGTAAACAATTTATCAAGAAGTCTATATTTTATAGTTAAAGATGCGTTAGATGATATTGAGGAGGGTGTAGAACAAAAGGAAGTTGCGTAAGTTATGAATGTATGAGCGTATGAACGTATGATCATACTGTATTACTTTCTTATTGTAAGAGGATCCTAGAGAATGCAAAAGAAGATACCAAAGAATAAACTACCGGCAGAGGGAACCAGGGCAGTTCAACTTAGCTTATTTTCACAATTTATTACTAATGATAAAAGTAAGATTTCAAATACTGTTGAAGTATGGGAAAGTATTCCTAAATATTTTTTTACAGCTAAACAGGTTGAAGAATTACGATCTGTCGATGGATTAGCAAAGCCTTATCAATGGGAATATAAATATAATAATATGGCTTACACCGTGAAGATTCAGCCAGCATTAATTGAGCAAGAGGATGGTAGTTATCAAGCGTATTTTCCAAGTGTAACAGAGGAACTTGTAGAAGAAGCCCTAAAGAAAATTTTAACAATTCAGAATCAGGGTATTCATGATGCAAATAATCTTGAAACATGGGTAAGGTTCTCATTAAGCATGGTTCAAAGGGAGCTTAAAGCTAGAAAAAGGGCGCGGGATAGAAATGAAATTAAGCACGCCATACAAGTTATGAATAAATGTAATATTGCTGTATTTAAAGAGAATAAAGAGGTTTGGAGCGGAGCAATATTACAAGACTTAACTACTGTAGGACGCGAAGAATATATAACCGGCGTGGATGTAGATCATATTGCCAGACTTCCGCTTTTTATTAGTCATAGCATAAACCATTTAGAATATCGGCAATTTAACTATGATCGCTTAATGAGTTGTAATGAACAGCTTACCCGATGGATATATAAACGGTTAGTTAATCGTTTTAAACAAGCTAGTTACATGACTAGTTATTGGCTTAAGTATACAGATATAAAGCAGGCAAGCGGTTTATTACAGCAAGCAAGAGAAACAGATAATAGAAAAAAAGTTATATCCGCTCTTAAGGAATTGCAAAAAAACAAGGTGGTTCTTAGCTATGAAATAGATAACCATAAGGAGGGTAATGCTATTGTAGAGGTAACATATACTGTTACAGCTGCACCAGAGTTTATTAAGGAACAAAAAGCCGCAAATAAACGTTCCAGTGATTTACAAATACAAGCTTCTGTGGATAAGTAGACATCAAGTAGTAGGTTTGGCTCCCAGAAAGTAGTAGGTTTGGCTCCCAGATGTAGTAGGTTTAGCTCCCAAAAGGTAGTAGGTTTAGCTCCCGCTCGGTTTTTCCTTCGAAATTTGATGAAAAATTACTCTAGATTTAGAGCAAAAGTAGTAGGTTTGGCTCCCACTTAGGTCAAAAAGTAGTAGGTTTAGCTCCCATTAAAGGGGCAAGTAGTAGGTTTAGCTCCCACCAAAAAATTAAAATCCTTTGTAATATGCTGATTTATAATACAAATTCAGAATGGCAAAAACTCCTATTCTTTTCTTCTTTTATTCATATAAATATATTAATCTTCTTTTATTCATCCTTGTGGATATGTGGATAAAATAAAAGCGCACAAAAAATAGAAATATCAAAAGTGAAATAAGTAGGTAGTTGGCACCCCAGTTAATAATTATCGAGTTCACTCCGTTCACTAAATTTAATGGATTTGCTCGCTATCGCTCACAAAGATGCTTAGCAAAGGATGATTAAATCCACGGAGAGGTGCATAAGAAAGCATTAGACAACTTATCTAGGGGGGTAAGTAGCAAAAAAATAATAAAACCCTTCACAGGGCTTTAAAACACGTTTTAGCGATATTCTACAAATAGGACATTTTTGAAGACAATAAACCCCAAAAATCTAAAGGCATTTAGCAAGGAATAAAAAGTTAGCGAGTTAAACTCAGTAAGGTAGGTATACCAAAGGTTACAGCTAGCAAAAAGACCGAATAAAAACACATCCCCAGCCTTTTAGACTGGGGATGCATCACCTTTTACGGTCATCGGCTCTTCAGCCTGTACCGCACACAATCATTAGATGAATCGACAACTTTTCTCAATAAAAAACTATCCATCATTTTTTTATAAATACTTTTGGGGAGTCTGAGGGGCAAAGCCCTTCAAACAGCCCGCAGCGCTGACCACATTTCGTATCTGTCTGTATGGTTATCTCTCGGGCTCTTGATCTTGCTGTTGCTCGGGTTTTGGCTGCGTTTGTTCTGGAGTCTGTGCTGCTTGTACCTCCCATTTGTCAAATGGGGATTGCTCCTGAGTTTCTACACCGGCTTGATTAAGCGCTTGCCCGGCCTTTGCTAGTACTGCGTCTAAGTCTTGTTTAGTTTCCGGTTTCGCTTGTGATTGTGATTCCCACTTATCACCATAGTTTGGTTGTTGGTTTGGCGTATCAGAAGGACTTTTATCAAAATCTACATAGCCGGATTCTTCTAGAAGTGTTAATTCTGCTTGTTCTACGCCAGCAGAATTAAGGGTTTGACCTTCATTTATCGCTTGATCTCTGAAATCAATAGGACCAGCTGGATCTGCTTGAACTAACTGTTCAGTTTGTTGTACCGGTTGTGGCTGTTCATTCTCTTGCTGGGCAGCATCAGCTTCCCATTGGTCAAATGGGCTTAGTTTTTCTTCTTTATCTGCCATGGAAAATGCACCTTAGAATGAGTCTTAAGAGCATAGCAAAAACTTGGATGTGAGCGATTTGGATTTTTAGTTACTGTTTAGCTAAGGTATTAGCCAGATGTTGTAGCCAGCGGGTTTTTTGTTCAAGTGGCTGGATTTTTTCGGCTTGCTTGGCTTGTCGTGTTTCTCGCCTTCTGCGGCGCATGATGGCGTTAATGAGTAATTCTTCGTGCAGCGCGGCCATCTTATCATAATGGTCATTGAGGTCTTTGAGTAATTTGGCGTGTTTTACTTTATCTTCTATATGCTTTGATCGTTTTTTTCTTGCATAAAATAGTCGGTTCTTTTGCATTTGCTGCGCGAGTCTGTCACGGTTTTCGCCTACGGTATAAGTGGCTACATTTTGGTTAGTTGCTTCCATATTCGTTACCTTCTTTTATCTCATCTCCTATGGTTCGTATTTACTGTCTATAATGATTAAAATTCTCTTAATAATCAAGATGTTTATCTGATGATTGGCGTTTTTTTAGGGTCGTTATGTTCAAGAAGTTAGCCGGTAAGCTGTTTGGGGGTCAATCGGCGGATCATTTAGAGCCGACGCAATCAATTCTTGATTGCCCGATTTTGCAATTGTCTCCTTATCCTGAAGATGTACTGACGGTAGGTAATTTCTGTGAGTCGGTAATGATCTTTGGTGGTACCGGCAGTGGCAAGAGTAGTGGGTCGGGTAAGAATATTGCCCGGCAATTTCTTGCCAGTCATTTTGGTGGATTAGTGTTATGCGCTAAGAATGATGAAGTGCGATTTTGGCAGGCATTGGCAGAAGAATATGGACGTTCTGATGATGTCATTGTGTTTGATTCCCAGAGTGATTGTTATTTTAATTTTCTGGATTATGAGTGTCATCGAACAGGTGAGGGAGCAGGGCAGACAGAGAACTTAATCGGGTTGTTTCTAATGGTGATGGAGGCAACCAAACGTGGCGGAGGGTCGTCGGATAAGTTTTTTGAGGATTCGGCAAAAGATTTGATGCGCAATGCCATTGATTTGGCGCGGCTAGCGCAAAAAGCAATTTCTATTAGTGTCATTGGCGAGATTATTAATTCGGCACCGATGAGCGCAGAGGCAGCCAGCAAGCCGGATATGGGACGGTTTTGTATTGCGTTATTAAAGCAAGTCGATGACCGGCTGAAAGCCGGGCAGTTAAGTGACAATGATAAGCATGATTATCGGCAAACATTTACCTATTGGACGGTTAAGTTTCCTAATATTGCGGAGAAGACGCGTTCAGGCATTATTGCGACTTTTGATGCGATGGGGAACCAGTTTGCCCGTGGTGAACTGCATCAGCGCTTTTGTACCAAGACGACGGTCACGCCGGAAATGTCTTTCGATGGCAAGATTATCATTATGAATTACCCAATTAAAGAGTTTGGTGATGTCGGGTTATATGCGCAGGTGGTGTTTAAAACCATTTGGCAGCAGGCGATTGAACGCCGCCAGGTAGATGCGGATACGTATCCAGCCTTTTTGTGGGCCGATGAGTGTCAGTTCTTTTTAACGACTTACGATCAGGAGTTTTTAACCACAGCGCGTAGTTCACGCGCTGCAACGGTGTTTTTAACACAGAATCTGCCTAATTTTATTGCCAAGCTGGGGCAGCATAATCGGGAGGTGGTTAATAGTTTGATGGGGAATTTTCAGACCAAGGTTTTTCATCAAAATGCGGATTTTGAGACCAATGAATGGGCCAGCAAGATGATTGGGATGGCGGAGCGTTCGCGTGGCAGTCATGGAGTGAGTATGAATGATCAGGGGGGTAGTTCTAACGCTAATTGGTCAACCGCGATGGAATATTTAGTACAGCCCAATGCATTTGCGAATTTACGTAAGGGAGGGACGATTAATAACTTAGAAGTCGATGCGATTGTGTATCAGGGAGGCCGGCAATGGATGGCCAGTGGCCAGAATTTTATTCAGGTGACGTTTAGTCAGGAATAACCAATAACAAGTAATAAACAAAGGATAGAAAAAAGAAATGGCTTCATATAGTGAGAAGTTTCAGGAGTTATTAAAAGAAGGGAGTCATATTGGTATGGCTGCCAGATTCCAGATGTTCATGGCGACTTTTTTGACGATGCCAATATTGGTGTTGTTACGCCGAAATTTTGGTGAGCGTTACTTTAATTTCTTTATGATGGTTTTATATGTGGTGGGTTTATGTGTGTTGCCATCAATAATTGGTGATGGAACGGGTAATCGGTTGGTTTGGTGGTCGGTAACGGGGCTTTTAGCTACGTTGACGGTTTACCATGCATTGATGATCTGGAAGCGCAACCGGAATGGCCAGCGTTGGCATAGCCGCTATGATGGGGATGTGTTGCCGATTTTTAAGATTCTGCCGGGTTCTGATGCGGCAACAAGGATGTTTTATGAGCCGCTGTTTGTGTTGTTGATAGGAATTGCGTTGCATATCGAATCAAGCGGGTCATTTTTAGGTTATTGGTTCTATTTTGCCAGCTCAATGATGGTGTTTTTAGAGCGATTGAATCAAAGTGCGGCGCGTGATTTGTATCTCAATGCTGTCGATGCACAGATTGAAAGTCAGCATATGGATGCAGCTTTAGAAGGGGAACGAGTAAAAGATACTGAAGGATTTATCGTGCGGGGAATTTCTGATGTGTCAGTTAAAAAACGTGAGCGTATGGTTAACGCAATGAAGAAGGGGATTGATAAGCAAGAAGCGGCTGAAGCATCCCGATCAGCGCATGTGGTGATGACGCCGCCACCGGTTCCTAAACCAGTTTCTAAGCCTCAAGGTGAGTCTGTGTAAAATTTGAATAAAAAAGCCGACATGTTTTTAGCATGTCGGCTTTTTTATTACTACCAGATGATAAAAATTATTAAAGCATACAGAGTTAAAATATAAAGATTCCCTTGAAGCCCATTTAAATTACCCTGATAAAAAAACAGAAAAAAAGATTGATGAGCCATGCAATCTTTTGATTTGCACCCGGTATCATAATGAGGTGAAAAATATACAAAAATTATCATTGTTGTTTCTCCTAATAAATTGCCCAGTTACAGCCAGGCCTATTGCAATAAACGAAAAGTTTCAAACATTAATATTTACAGCATAGATTCTCCTTTTTGACATTGTTGTCATAGACATTGGCTCTACCCCGCAATCCAAGAGAGAATGAGCCGCTGTTGAGAGCAGATATCGGATACCTTTTTGAAAAGTTTAATTTTTAACCATAAGAAAGTTAACTAATATAATGATAATTAAAGAAAATTTAATTTTTTATTATTTGACCGGATATAGCAACATAATTTGATGTTTTTTGGGCCTGTTATATCGGTCACCATGCTAGTATCACGGGGACGTGGGCTCACTTCACTGAACCACACCTGATCACCTTTAACGAATAATTCCACGCCAAAGATACCTAAACTTACCGCCAAGATCTTCGGTGAATATTGTAGCGATGTCGTGTGCATACTGCGGCGCCAGCGGTGATATCGGCTGTGGTTGCCAACTTTTCACATAATCATCATTAATCTGAATCGTTATCGTAATTTCTCCTTTTTGACTTTAAAATATAGTTATGCAATTTGTATACTCATCGACAAATCTTAAAGTAACTTTACCCTTAGAAAATTACTTAATATATTTCTCGAGCGATGACATCTACGGCACTCTAAATATAAATTTGTGTTGTTAAAAAAGGTCGAAATTCAGTGTTAACTTCATAGCGATGCCGATGACGCTCGATTATTTTTTTGCTTCATAGATTTTCGACGCCATAATGAATTTCTGAATAGAAAACAATTAGAAGCCTGCTGAAAAGTTTCGTTTACTCTATAATTTTGCTAATGTTTTTGGTTCATTTGTCGCTATATGAAGAGCAATACCTTGTTTGCAACCAACAGTATTACTAGGTGATAATGAGGAAGGTGCGACAATTATGAGGTTCTCAACATAATTGTTTATCCTAATGAATGGCTTAGTTACAGCTAGGTCTATTGCAATAAACGAAAAGCATCAAACCTTAAGACCGGTGGCGATTAATTCGTTATCGGTCTTTTCCGTTTAGTAAATGGTAAGAAAAGGATTGATGTTTATCTATGGGCAGTACCCATTGAAGAACAAAAACGCGTGTTTGATCCTCTTGGCTATGATGAACAGTTAGATATGGTGCGTGCTGCAGAGCGTATATCTGAGCAAATTAAGGAATCTGTAAAAAACGGTTAGGGTTTGACGCAGTGCTTGGATTTTATGTTCTCGTTCTCCAAGTAGGCGCAAGCTAGCTCGAATTACTTTGTACACTACAAGAAAAAACAAACAGGATTTTTAAGTTCTAAGGTGAGTCTGTGTAATGTGTATGAGTACCAAGTTTTTGAGGCACGAGGTGATATCCCATTGCCTGCATAATGGCATTGATATTATCAAGGCGGGGATTACCTTTTGAAGAAAGGGCTTTTTGTAGCCCTTGACGGGTCATACCTACTTCATTAGCCATTGAAGAGATACCCTTAACACGGGCAATGACGCGTAATTGAGAAAGCAATGCAGCGCTGTCGCCATCTATGGCATATTCTGCAAAGCTTTCGGTAAGAAATGCATCAATTTCCGCTGGATTATTATTAAAATATTCCTCGGTTATGTTTTCAAGTGATCTGTATTTACGCATGGTTTAAATATTCCTGCCAATAGGTTTTTGCTCGGGTTATATCCTGTTTTTGTGTTGATTTATCACCGCCACAAAGAAGTACAATTATTGTGTCGCCATCTTCTCCAAAATATATGCGGTACCCAGAACCAAA
>JAJFJK010000128.1 GCA_021774075.1 Nitrosomonas sp.
AAAGGTACGTAATGCGTCATAGAGAAATTACGGCCAAGTTGAATTTAACGGAGAATAGCAAGTAACATTAATTGTGGAATTCACCCAATCTGGCCGTTATCCATTCGAACTGGCCGCTTGGCGTATTCATACGTATATTAAGAATGATGAAGGTGATATATGGACTAAGGCGGATAACTATTATTCTTGGACTCCAAAAAATAAAATGTATTAATTTTCTCGCTTTAGTGGCCATCGGAATGGCCACATGTATAAAACGCTAATCTAATGCTAATTACTGTTTGCCAATTTTTTATCTCTTTCTACAGCTTGATAATCAGTGATGAAGCTGAGCACAATAACAACCAGACCAACACCAATATAAAAGTTCCTTGCTATTTCATCATCTGCAAAACCAAAGATAAAAGGCAGAGCAATCAGCGAAGGGCCAACCAGACGTTCAATCCAACCGTGAATAGTAAAAGGAATTAGCTTAAATATCCCAAAGGGAAAATCAGACGCCAGCGTAACAATCAGATGAACACCAGCGATGACATATGCCAGCATAGCAGGAAGCTGGCTTAACCCTAAGACTGTAGGGGCGAGTAAAAAAATAGCGACTGTTAAAAAATCAAGATAACCGTGTATGCGGGGTGAGATTACTTTCATGTGAATGCTCCTATATTAATTTGTGGTGTTAGATCAATAGATCCTAAAGATGAGTAGATATTTGGGTTAAATCCACGGCACTTTTGCTTCGCCTAGTTCTGCATCATTCAGTCCGGCTGCTTTAAGTCCGTTTGCTGGGGCCTGAATGACGGCATAATAAAGATCCTCATTACCTGTATTCCACCAAGCACGTTTCGCATTTGGATCGACTTTCACTATACTTCCTTCTGTAACAGTAAAGCGATCCTCATCAATCACCATTTCCCCAGTTCCTCTTAGAAAGATATGCAGCTCTTCATTATTTTTATGTGAATGAAAGAAGCTCATGCCTGTGTTTGGTGCATCTTTATTCAGTGATACGTCCATTGATGTCAAGTTAACAAGATCACCTAAAAATAATTTGCCAACCATGGGTGCAGGAAGTTCTTCAGGTGCAAATTTGTATTGATCCAGATCGTTCAGTTTTCCTGTATCAGCTTTAGAATAATTACCCATTTCTAGTTTCTCCTAAGAATGATATTTTTGACTACATATAATGTAGTGATCGATACAATATAATTAGTTGACTCTTATGTCAAGACATTTGTAGTGAACGCTATAAAATAATAAAATATGAATTCATTTCAAGGATTAGCTCAGGATGACCAGAACAAAAAATTTTGATGAAACTAAAGCACTGGAATCGGCAATGCTGCTTTTCTGGAAGAAAGGCTATTCCGCCACATCTATGAAAGAACTTGAGCAGGTTATGGGTCTTAAAATAACAAGTATCTATAACGCATTTGGAAACAAGCGTGCCTTATTTGAGAAGGCACTTAATTACTATCTACAACATATTCTCATTAAATTCATAGAAGCGTTAGATAACGCAGATTCACCAGAAAATGCGCTAAAAGCTGTATTGATGGAAGTAATACATTTACATTTTAATCCATCACATCCCGGTGGATGTTTGGTTGTATTTTCCATATTAGAGAATGAACAGCATGACGAAAGCTCCAGAAATATCTTGAGCTCCGCATTAAGTTTATTACATAACGCGATTATTAAAAGACTTGAAAGTGATAGAGAAAAAGGACAGATAGCACCTAAGGTTGACTGCCACGCAACTGCAAATCATGTTGCCGCATTGATAACAGGTATGATAACCATGGCAAAGGCGGGTTTCCCACAAAAAGAATTAGAAAAAATTATTAATAATGCTGTCGGAATATTGCTTAAGACGTAAGTATAGTATGTGTAGTGGCTTGCAAACGTAATTCGTAAAACCTGCAAACATCGCAAGTCCTGAAGATTACGTTTGCAAGCCGTAACATATAAGCATCGTACTTCACAGAAGTTATATTTTATAGAACAATAAGATATAAAACTGTACTGGAAAATGTTGGGCGCTGTTTTTTGGGAAAACTTGGCAAAATTTCAACGCTGATTAACAGCTGAGATCTATTTCAGACGCCGATGGCAGCGTGAATTGCAATTCTCCATCTACAGATTGAAATCCATTTTTATAAAATTTTATGTATTACATCTCGGGGAGTCCAGTTCACCGGTTAATCAATAGTGTTGTAGATTGCTTCATGAGCAGCATCGAATTGCTCGTAATAGGTTTTAATAGTTCCGTTATTTTGTTTTATCTTGCATTTATCGCTGTTTCTGAAGCGTAACGCTTTGGCCGAGATTTTGCGGTGTCGCTCCATTGCATGTGTATCTTGAAGCGTTGAGATCATTTTATGCAAATCATTAGTTGCCAGCCAATGGTCAAAGGCTTCCAACTGCAAGACGTGGATGCCTGGGTCGAGACGCGCGAGTTGGATACTGCTTGCTTTGCCGCATAGTTCTTCAGCAAAATAGCTAGATCGCCATAAATAGCTGGTAACGACACCGAGTTGCAGATAGTCTTTAAGTCGCTCGATCTCATCGGTATTAAGTTTTCTTGGCAAACGTTGCAGAAATCCCTGAATCGTTGCTTTGGCATTACTGGGATAAAACTCACCCGTTGTTGCATCGAAAGCAAAGAAGGAAAGTGTTCTGCCCAAATCTTTTTCCAACGGGGTATGGTCGCCGTTCCTGTTGCTGCCAAAGGCAATATTGTCAAAATCAAAACTTTGGGTGATGCGCCACCGGTTATCTGTCGCATTGTATACAGCGCCGATATTTGCTGACTTGACTTCATTATGTATGGGTACGTTTTGTGCAGGCGCTTTTGTCAGATTGTCCCCAATGCGTTTTTCCAACTGGTTAAATCGCATTAACATAATTCCTAGATGACCTTTCTCGAGCCCGCGTCTGAATGCCTGAGCTTCGTTGCTTTGACCAAGATTTGGTAGCAATTTCTCAATATGCATACGCAGGTTGTGCTTATCGACATCGGTGCGCAGGTAAGTCAGTGTGCTATCAATAGTAAATACATCTTGTGCAACGCGGCGACCAATGATAAAGCCAGCTGGATCTGCGGTATCAATATCTGCAGGCAGGTTGTTTGTAACAACTTGCATGGCATCGCTCACTTTTACGATATATTCGCCCAGGGTCTGCATTAAGGCTATTTGGCCACGTCGTCCACCGGGTATTTCAGCCAATGATTCAGGTATGCAATCAATACCATGCTTTGCAGCTTCGGTTAGCGTAATGATTTGTCCTGAAAATAAAGACAAAGCTGCAGCCGCTACGTTTGCTAATTTTTCAGGAACTGCTTGGTATAGTTTTCCGTTGGCGCCTCGGTAGGTTCTGAATGTAGGGATAGTACTGTGCAGTCGGCATTCTTCGGTACACAGTACAGAAAAAGGAATATTGCTGCGAACAAAACCAGGCTTGACGATTTTTAGAAAAACTTGATTTTCATTTTGCCGTGCAATAAAAGCAAAACTTAATCGCCCAGAATCAACTGGTTTAATAATAATTTCTGAAGATAAAAAATCGATATCAGCTTCAGACTCCTCAAAAGGATAGCAAGCTGCAAAGATTTTCCTGAGCAAATCAAAGTTATTTTTTTCAAGTTCCGGGTGGCGTGCGATGGTTAATTTCTCTTAGCTTCGTCTTCGTCGTAGGGGCCGCTCAGCCCAAATTCCTCCATTAACTTGGTATAACGATTGGATAGAAGAATTAGTTGCGCGCCATAGCAACTGATTAACTCTGTTCGCCGTTCAGGATCATGCGTAATGTTTATTGCGCCCCAAATACTAGCCAGTGTTTCTGTTGTTTTGCGCAGATCGTTATTCAATTCGGCTTTTTCGCCGACATATGTTAGACGATCGGGCGTGACTTTCCCAACGCCTGGTACGGTTTTGCTGCCGACATATGTATACTCTGCAGGTAGGTCACCCTTCAGATTTATCACTTCTTTGTATCGAATTGCGCTGATGATTTGATCTACGGCTTGCTTGGCACCTTCCACGCGAGATACATGATCGGTGTCAGCAGCGGCATGCGGGAGTAATTCCATTTTACCACGATGCCGCTTTTCCAGCGCATAGTAGGGCGACATCGGACCTGTGATGGCACCTGTTTCAGCGTCGACAAAAATATCTGTATCAATGCAAGCATATCGCACTTTCCCGCTGTTAAACGCCTGATCTAAAGAATCAATATCAATAATTTCGCCGCGGTCATAATTAATGACTACTGCGCCCTCATTGAGTGCACTTAACACCGTAGCATTGATCATGCCGGCATTGGCGAATTGTCCGGTATCAGTATTTTGACCTCCCAGGCCAATATGCGGGCTAATTATATCGGCATTTTTGGCGGCTTCTTCGATTGACGCTGCATAGGTAAATCCTTCGGATTCGACCCATTGTTGATGTTTTGGACGGGCATAAACTACGACCTGCATTTTGAAGGCTTTGGCAATTTTGCACATTTCTCTGCCGATATTACCAAAGCCGAGTATCGCAATACGTTTACTTTCAAGTTTTTCAGTAGGAAATTCCTTTAAATGTTTTCCGGTATCAAACTCGCTACTGACAACACGTTTGTGCAAAGTTTCTACCGGCAGATCAGGCATTACTTTGAGTAAAGCTTTAAATGCCATTTGAGCTGTTGCACGGCTATTGTAGCTGGGTGTATTCATCAGCGGGGCTTCTCCGCCTTGGCCACTACCGCCACCCCAAGACGCACAGCGCATATTTCCTGTCCCCGCGCCAATTCGTACCCCACCATGTTTAAAGATAGATTTTTCTGGTAAAAAAGTTGCTGCAGCGATTACTGCATCATATTGCCCTTGATCGGTTTGCGGCAGAATTTCATCCTCGCGACTGAGGTCGGGTTGATAAAAAAAATGTATTTTCCCTTTTTCCAGTCCGGTGCTGTCTAAAATTGAACTCTTATGTAATATTCCGTCTTGTGTTTCGATGTGTTGTCTAACTTCACCGAAATCCTGCTCACCATTGTGGTCAAATTTTAAGCCTACTGCGTCAATGATTAACACTTTGTAGGCGCGGTCGGGATTGTCTTGACGGACTTTTGTCGTGCTAAGAGCAGAAGTTGCAAATGTTACACCTTGTTGCGCCAGTATTTCTTCCAGTGCCACAATTTTAGCTCTGTGGTAGGCGTATTCGAGGTTATCCAATAATGTAGTGATATCGGATACAGGACGTGCACCGCCTATCCAGGCGCGGAAATCTCCTGGCGTGCCAGGAAACGCATTAACATAGCGGGCCACATCAAGTGCCGCCTCGTAGTCGCCATTTGGATGCGTTAACCCCTCAAAGCCAAGTAGTTGCTTGGCTTTTGCAATAATTCTGGCATGAAGATCGAGGTCGCTTATGTCTGTATCGTTGACTTTTAATAACGTAACGGCAGCACCGCGACGCTCTTCATCGTTAACTGACAACTCAAACAGCGAGTGCGAAGCAACCCAATCGGCTACCTGCTGGCGATTTATCACAGATCGCTTATTCATTTCATCAACCGATCCAACCCGATTTTCCATGCGCAACAAGCCGAAAGTAGTTTCGGCAAAGGTGATTGTGCTAAAGGTATTAATAATACCGCCAAGCATTTTGTTTTGTCTGGCATCATAAAAAGGACCTAACGCAGTCACTTTCCGACTGGATAATGGCCGCTTTGGATCTTCCGGAACGGAAATTTTAAGTTGTCGTGGAATCGACCAACTGGGATCTTTCATATTATGTTCGATCAATACGATAGCTTCCGGAGTAAATGTCGCAACAAAATAGCCGGCAATACCGCCAATTGCTTTCTGGAAGGGCATGAAAAAGCAGCATTTATCGAGTAGCTGTTGCACCAGGTCATTTGACCAGGGCATGGCGCCGAGCAGCGAAGTGGCGTCAATCATGGCGTGATGCATACGTGGATTGCGATCAATCCAGTTTAATAAGTGACGCACATCATCTTCGCAATATGCAGTTGCGCCAGTAGTTTCATGACCAACGCCAACGAATATTTTAACCTCCATTGCTTCCAGATCATCGGCGCATGGTACATGCCCCTCTTCTGATGCAAAATGAATTCTGCGCTCGTCGCCTTTTTTACTGTAGCGTTGCAATTCCAGAATCTGACTTCCCCAGGATTGGCGAAAAAAACCGCCTTGTCCGGCCAGATTGGTTTCTGGTTGTATTGTATCAACGTAGACATGTTGACTGGAGTCGTTGGCGTTCATGAGGTGCAAAACCGAGACAGTAAATCCATTGTGACCGCCGCCCAATCCGACGGCCATTTGGTTTTTTTGTGGAAACCTAAAATAACGATGGATCTCCCGCATCATATCCAGCACGACTTTATCTGCAGGATAACCGCGATGCATGCAGCGATCGAGTTCGCCGCGTGTGATCGGCCCAAGATCGCGTCCCTGGTCGTCATGTTTGCGATAATTTGCTTCTAACCATGATTCAAACTGAAAACGCAGTAAGCGGCGCTCTACCTCGTTAGACGTCATATCAGTAATTGGCCCAACACCAAAAAATTGATTGACAGTCCTGGCGGGAGGTCCATTTTTTGTCGCTTGTAATGAATTCGCTCGCTGCACTTTAAGTTTATCTAAGGATGTCAAAGTGTTACTCCCAAAGTGTTGCTTGTAAGAATCATAATTAATGAGTAAATTTATGATCGACTGGATCTTGTTATTACAACTTTAACCTGCCGCATTGCATCAAGCAATATTTATTTAGAACATACTCATAAGCTAAAACTTGTTGTTTCATAATATGATAGATCATTGTTTAATTGTTTTGATGCAAGGTTTTTGGGCTCTGTTGCAAAAAATAATCAAATTGATGCATTATTGAATTTTCTCAGGGAATTTCTCGATGAGTGATTTCAAATGGCGTCATTATCAGGGCGATATAATCTTGGGTTGTGTCCGGTGGTACTGCAAATACGGAATCAGCTATCGAGATCTGGAGGAAATGATGCTAGAACGAGGGTTTGAAGTAGATCACACAACGATCTACCGTTGGGTTCAAGGCTCTGTTGCAAAGAATTATTTTTGACAAAAAGTGAATTTAAAAGATGTTTAAAAACAGCTGACTGAAAAATCAAATATAGCCGTTTTTTATTTTTTGCGACAGAGCCCGAGAGTTTCACGTACGGATCTGTGAGAGCCTGGAGGGGAGGTTCCTCCGGGCGACTCGACTCAAATAATGTGGGTTCATTCTCATTTAATGTGAGCCAAGACACACTTATATTTGCAAATAATCTGAGCTGAAAATAGCGATGTTTGCAGGTTTTACGAATTACGTTTGCAAGCCATAACAAGTATATGAGTGAGTCGTATGGCGGGACTCAGTCGCCGTCTTCATTCTCTCTCGCCAGTAGTGTTTTTAGCGCATAGGCATCGACGTCGAATTCGGTGGTGTCCGAAACCGCAGCCAGAACTAGGGGCGCAATGCGCGACCACTCTTCTTTGATCTCGAAATCACTGAAATTGACCGCGGTCGCCTCGGCGAACATTTCATTCATCAGCCGCTTTGCCCGCGCTTCGTAGGTCTCGATGTCAGTATTGGC
>JAJFJK010000129.1 GCA_021774075.1 Nitrosomonas sp.
GTAAGTGATCATGTGCAAGCTTTTTGGTGGTATCTCGTTGTTTTACTTGCATTATTATATCAAAAAATAGACAAATATACCATGCAATCATATGGTTATAGTTTCTGAGTGGACTCTATTTAGTAGCATTATACTATAAGACACTTGCCTAATTGGTTCGTCCATAGATACGCAAACCCCACATTGCGATATTCCGAGAGCATGAACAGGTCAACACCCATACGAGCCACCCAATTGACCGCTCAAACTTGGAAGTCATATGCGGCTTATCCAAAAGCATCATTAGTAGAATCACGGTTTATAGCACAATTTATTTTTCCCATAGCATGCTCAAGAAACGTCCACTTAATCTATAACAAAAACCAGATATTTTATAAACATTATGTAATCAATAGCTTGCGCCACAATAACGAACTCAACCGATTTACACTGATTGGGTTGGCGCTATCTTCACACAAGCGCTTATTAATTGTTACTTGAGGGATAGCTTAAATACTATGGTAGAAAGATAAGAAAACTCATATATGCTAGGAGGCTGTCCGAGAATAGAATAATCTACTACGGAAAAGCTATTTTGGTCATATTTCCCGATAATTTTCGTTAAATAGAATAAATGCGCCTCAAATGATCAAAAAATCTGCCTCAAAATGGCTTTCCCTCGCTACGATTACTATTCTCGGACAGCCTCCTTGGCTTGCTTTCATTTCATCTCACTACATGACGCGCCGAACTGGAAACAGCTATAACAACGATGATGTTTCATACTTACAGGCACTCGCAGGCTCTCGGCAAGCGTTGCACCCAAAGCGTAATCGACATCGTCATCAACCAGGGTGCAGGCATAGACCTTACATTCACCTGCAATTTTGACCACCATACGACTAAACGCACACATAAATTCCCGGCGCGATGATTCCGTTTGATAATCCACCATACAATTTTGGGTAATCTGTGGCGCTGCCACTTCTGCACCAGGCAGGTAGAATTCTGGAAATTCGATACGGGGCAAATCTTCTGGTAATCCCGCTACACGAAATACTTCGGCGAATTGTTTGGACACTACTTCCGCTGGCCAATCTGGCAAAACCTGATTTGCTACAGATAGCGTGAATCCCATGTCATATAATGCACGCAAGCCTTGCAAGGCCATGGCAAACATGCCTTCACCACGGCCCTGGTCATGCTGAGCTGCTTCAAAGTGATCCAGACTGACACGAAAATGCAAAGTATGCGCCCGCTTACGTAATGTTTCTATTTGGTGCAGGCGTTTAATCAGCGGCTCGGTAGCATTGGTCAGCACCAGACAAGGACGATGCGCTAGTGCATAATCCAGAATGCGTACCATATCCTTGTTAATAAACGGCTCGCCACCGGTAAAAGAAAACTGCTTGACGCCCAGTGTCAACGCCTCATCAATAAATGATTTGGCATCGTCAAAACGTATTAATTGCAGGCGATCATCACCGGGCTTCGAGCCTTCCAGACAGAAAGGACATGCCAAATTACACGCAGTACCCGTGTGTAACCATAGTTCTTCTAATGCATGAGATTGAACAAAACCACGTGGCTCACCTTTTGGCGTGACATACCAGTGCTCTGAACGTGTTTGTTGTGCGCTAGAACCAAATGTAACTTTGGTATCCATTATCCTAGTTCTCCTTCAACTTGATATTTGCGGGTACAGCGTTCACAAGATGTTTCGGCACAAGGCGCAGCACGTGCTCCCTTGGCAAGTGCTGCAACGCCGTGACGGGACATCTTGTGATCGCCCTACGGGTTAGTTTTTCAGCGTCACTGGCGGTGTTAGGTCTCTTGACAAGGAGAATGACCATTGCCTGCAAGACCTGCCTTGCCAGTAACACTGAAAAGCTAACTGTACCCGTAAATATCAAGTTGAAGAAGTACTAGACGCCGTCGTTGAACGCGGTTTTTAAGATTAGCAACATCCACCTTGTTGCTCATCGTTTGCTGTAACATCAAATGGTATGCCCATGCCACAGCCTGGGAAGATACCAAAGTGCTGATCAAAGTTGCCGTAAAAATCAAAATGCTCTATGAAACGCGTGTCATGCAACATCCGCCATGTATTGCCACAAACAGGGAACTGCTTGTCGGTTTCAATGAAATGGTGTTTATCCAATACGAATGCATGGGGATGGTATGGAATCGTGCCGCGATAGACGACAGATTGTCCATGATCTTCACAGGCCAGCTCCAAATCATGCAATTTGAATAAGCGATAGGTCGCCGAATAAAATTTGATGTTGCCTGTTTTTTCTGATAACTCGTCATTTTTGATGGTAATGGGATGATCTTCTACCAGACGCGGCTCGGTAAAACCATGCGTACGTGATAATTGCAAAAAGTCATTCCAATACAGAGCGCCACTTAAGCATTCTCCATATAAAACGGGATCACTGGTCAATGCTGACGGGATGCGTCGGTCACTGTAGACATCAGAGAAATACAATTCTCCGCCGGGTTTCAATACTCGAAAAGCTTCTCGCAAAACGGCTGCCTTGTCAGGTGCCAGATTAATCACGCAATTGGACACAATCATGTCCACACTGGCATCCGCCAATTCCAATTCATCCAAGCGTTCAATATAACCATGCAAAAAACGCACGTTACTTTGTTCGTAACCAAAAGCTTTTTGATGATATTGCTCATATTTACGCGCAACCGCCAGTTGTTCCTCGGTCATGTCTACACCAATGACCTGCCCCTTCTCCCCAACTAATTGAGACAGCACATACACATCACGCCCGGCACCACACCCCAGATCAAGAATTGTCATACCGTCCAACAATTCCGGCAAAACCAACCCACAACCGTAATACCGCGCCAATACTTCGTCATGAACCTGTGCCAGCAGTGGCTTTACAAAATTTGGGATCCCCGCATCAGTACAACAAGCATTTGTTTGTAGATCATCAGAACAGGAAAGTGTTTCACCGTAATATTTTTGAACAGTCTCTCGCATGGTTTTCCTTAATATGAATTCGTTGATTTGTTTTTATAAACTATGAGAATGAGTCAAATCCGATAACGTTCTGCCAACTCTTGAGGCGCAACACCACGCGCAAAGTTCAACGCCAACTTACGATTATGCCAGGTTCGTCGCCACCAACCATCATGCTGCCAACGACGCGGATTTACAAAAACGGATTCACGCAAGGCTACAAATTCACCCAACCGACGTACACCTTGCACTAGCGGCACTTCTTCAAACAGTGGCCAGGGCGCATGGCCTCCAGCCTGATGATAAAGTTTACGTATTATAAAAAGACCCTGGTCACCATAAGGCACACCAATACGACAACGCAAGGCAATGGCAGGCTCTAGAATAATAGCAGGCCAAGCACGAGGTGCATCAAAACAAAAACGGAAATAACCACCAACCGCCCCTTGTTCAATAACACCCTGCATTGCCGTTAACGGGTCCGAAGGCAATCGTATATCCGCATGCAAGAACCACAACACATCACCTTGTGCTGATGTTGCGCCACTTAAGAGTTGCTGTCCTCGACAAGGTTCACTTGCCAACCACCGTACTTGTTTTTGATGACAAATCTTGCGGCAATGTTCACTAGACGCACCATCAACAACAAAAATCTCATAGGGCTTGTATGGCAACGCCTGCAACTGAGAAATCAAGCATGCCAGTTTTTCCTCATCACAATAGCAAGGAATAATGACGCTGACATTAAGCATTGGCAGCATGCATCATAGAAATAATACCACATGTTAATTCATGCAGTGCTCGACGCGCTGGTCGAGTATCGAGTGCCAGTTTTTCTTTTAACTTTACTAAGTCACCAGGTTCATCAATATCATAACTTTCCTGCAACTTGTCCACATAATGTCCCGCAGTACGGCAGCTTTCCACTAAAGCCGCACCGAGTTGATTGGTACTCCAGGGCAAATCAGACAATTCAGGCCATTCATTACGACTGGCCATGAGCACGACCCCACCATCAGTCGCAGGAATTAAAACCGTATCATGGCACTTAAGTGATTCTTTTACAGCCACATAATCCATTGCACATAAACCTGGCGCATCACTGCCAATAAACACCAATTGTTTCATCTCTTTCCTGCGCAATGTCTGATCCAGCGCATTTAATCGCTGCCCCAGATTTCCAAATACTTGGGGCAAAACAGTCACAGGAGATGATATTGGTGCGGATAAAGCCTGCGCCCATTCAAAATCAAGCGGGTCAGCAGGCGCAATAACGACCGGACCAGACCAGTTGCTGGCATCCTCTACCGCACAAGTAAGCAATGCCTTAGCCACACGTTGTGTCATTTCAACACCGAGGCTTGCGGCTAGTCTCTGTTTACCAATGCCAAGTATGGGCCTTTTACAGACTAAAACCAACGAGGCTTCCATGATATTAATTCTTATATTGTTAATTTACTTCTGTGTTGATATATTAAGTATACACCTTCAAGAACGCATTGATACAAATCAGCTTTTTATCTAATTTACAGGAATAAAATAATTAGACTATTCTTCTCAAATAACTACCAATATATCCTTTTTAGTCGCACTTAGGAAGGCGCAACAAAGCACGTTTTAGTTTTTTAAGGTTCTCCAGAAGAAATCTGGAGAAATCCCATAGAAAGGATAAAACCATTTAGCTTTTCTGATTAACTTGTTTACCGGTGAACTTAGATCGTGACTTAGCTTGCGAATTTCAGGGTTACTACTTAAAGTTCACCATCCACAACAAATGCTTAACGAACATAATCTACAGGCGGTGGAAGTATTCTTCTTTCCTGGTTTAACAAGCTGATCTGCTTGGTTAATAGATTAATATCCGCCCATCCGGGCTCTTCTGCTAACGGTAGCCATCGTGCTCGCAAATAGCCATATCGATCGATAAGGAATTCTATGTGATCTGGGTTACTGCCACGACCTAATAAATCCGGATGACTTAGTGTACGACGTGAGAACGCATAGCTTGTTGCAATTTCAAAAGCGTTTTGCGTGACAACCGGGAATGGCAGGTCTGCAGTCACCTGAGCCAATTCTTCCTCATTTAAGTCTTTTGTTGGTACAGCCAGGATTGTCATATCCTGATTACTTAATTGCGCATACGCATCTTTAAGTTGCTCAATTCTGGCTTCCGATTGTGGCCAAGAAAAGACAACAAGCATGACAACTTTATTTTCACGGAAATCTTGTAATACGCCACTGGTCCCATCATGTGCCGAATACGAAAAACCAGGGGGCTGCACGCTAGGTCTATTTGGTATAATTTCCGGATTCAAAAGACGCGCTTGATATCCACGTGAAAGTGCATGCACATAATTCACCAAATCCCAGCGTTCTTCATCTGTTAATTTATCTTCATAACCCGGCATATCAGTATCTATCATACCGAATGTAATCCAATGATAGAAATCACCAGGTGTATGCTCTATGGTATGTGGCTCTGTAAGCATATCCGGCATCTTCGTTGACATGGTACGTGCCTTGATACCATTACTCTGCCCTTGATGACCATGACACTCAACACAGTTTTCGGCATATACCTCAGCACCATTAGCGATTGAAATAGCATCGAAATTTACCGGATTACGATGATAGGTCTCAGGGTAAGCTTCCATCGATAATGGTGGTAATGCAACGGCCAATCCTGAAATGAAGAGCACCAGTGGAACAATAATTAAACGTTTTAATCCCCAGTTTAATAATCTGCCGACCTGTATCATACAGACAGCCAATGTAGCAATTGCAACACCAATCCAGACTTGAACAGCTACACCTACGGTACCCCAGGTTGCGATTATTGAGAAACGAAATGAGTATGGCCACTCTTCTATGAGTGCATGTTTTGCGGGTGTTACGTTATGAGCAAGGATTGTTGCCACCAATAACAATAGCATTACAAAAATAAATTCAATACGTATCCATTTATGAATTTTTGATGCACTACTACTAACTTCAACTGCACTCTTGCTTGCAGAAAACGATGGTAGCCAGTGCCAACGCACCTGTGAAGCTATTATGAGTATTACTATCAACAAAAGAATTTTAGCGTTAAGCAACCAACCATAGGGTGTCGCAACTAACGCGGCATAACCGCCATCAAAAATACGATCAGCAACTAAAATTCCGCTAGCAATAATTAATACCATTACGGGCATTGACATTGATAAGAACCGCTTCAACGTATCAACATCATAGCTATTTATTTTTTTGATTTTATCCTGCTTTACATACCCATATATCAATCCTATGAATGCAGGAAAAGCACCTAACCAAACGCCAGCAAGAATGATATGAAGTGCATAGGGCAAGACAGCAACAATAGATAAATCTTCTGCTGCAGTATGACTAACCAGTGATCCAGCTATTAATGGCAGGCAAGCCATGGTGCCACAAAAAACATATTGCCAACGTGCTCGGGTCGTATTGCGCAGATATAAAACCACACCAAACAAAAGAACAGCCAGGACTGCATGTCCCAGCCATATATGACCCATGCGTGTATCTTGCACAATGTCTAACCAAACATCAGGACGCCAGATACTGCTGATATCTCCAGTTGCTTGTCCAGCCGTTGCAGCCAGAATGACAACAAGACCCGCAATAATAAGAAATGCCAGCCACGGGAATACACGTTCCAGTTTCCCGACCCACGGCGCTGCGAGTGAACGTTTATCAGTGCTGGCTATTGCAAGAAACACACAACTACCCAACACTATCAAGTTTGCTGCAAGCTGTGACCAGCGTGCGAATGTTGCTATTACTTCTATCATTTCACTACGTTAATTCTTTTATTCGAAAACCATAGCCGGATTCAACCACATGAACATCAATTGACAGCACACGATATTCCACTGTGTAACTACCCGGACCAATTTCTGGTATCGCCAACACTTATGAGCATTGAAACCGTTAAAAATACAGTCTGCTTAATTATCGAGGCTATTAATTCTTTTGTCTGCATAATCGATCTTTTAATAGACGCTTATAAAATTTTGTAGTCTGATTGGATTATATATTCAAGGATGAGTTCCATGTAATTCAAACTCACCCTTAAACTAATCCTTAACACTTATTAACACTTCAAAATTTATGTTTTAAGCAGATGCAGTATCTTCAGGTTTCTTACGGCTACGCATGAAGAAGAATCCGGCAGCGCCGACTATCAGTGCTATGGGTAGCACTGTAGTAAACCAAGCTATCGGTCGGCCTTCACCAACTGAGAATGGGAATACTGATACATGTTCCTGATCTTCGCCTGTTACGGTCACAATA
>JAJFJK010000130.1 GCA_021774075.1 Nitrosomonas sp.
CATAAGCAACTCACTTAATCCGTCATTCCCGCATGTTCTTAGCGGGAATCCATTGCCAGTCTGGATTCCCGCCAGAAGCACGCGGGAATGACGAAACTTGTTACATTAAGCGTGTTAAGTAACTTCTGAACGACTACTTAGTCTTTACGTGCAGGCACAAGCACTTCCCGGTTGCCGTTGCTTTGCATGGATGAAACCAAACCGGCGCGTTCCATTTCCTCAATTAAACGTGCAGCACGATTATAGCCGATGCGTAAATTCCTTTGTACCAGTGAGATCGAAGCGCGGCGCGTTTTGACAACCATTTCAACGGCTTCGTCATAGAGTGGGTCTGATTCGCCACCCGCTGATCTTTTTTGATCACTCTGGTTGCCCGCTGCATTACTTTCTTCTTCATCGGTACTTAAAATTTCTTCGACGTAACGCGGCTCACCATGTTCCTTAAGATATTCCACAACCTTATGTACTTCATGGTCTGCAACATAGGCGCCATGTATGCGTTGTGGGTAGCCACTGCCGGGTGGTAAATAGAGCATGTCACCTTGTCCAAGTAATGCTTCAGCGCCCATCTGATCCAAGATAGTGCGTGAATCAATTTTACTGGATACCTGAAATGCAATCCGGGTTGGAATATTCGCCTTGATCAAGCCGGTGATGACGTCGACAGATGGTCGTTGGGTCGCCAATAATAAGTGGATGCCGGAAGCACGGGCTTTTTGTGCGAGACGGGCAATTAATTGTTCCACTTTTTTTCCTACAACCATCATTAGGTCTGCTAATTCGTCAATGACTACGACAATTAAAGGTAATTCTTCCAGCAGTTCTGTGTCGTCTCCTGTGATACTAAATGGGTTGGTCAGAGGCGTTTCAGTTTTGATCGCATCACGTATTTTTTGATTATAGCCATTGAGATTACGCACCCCCAGCGATGACATTAACTTGTAGCGGCGCTCCATTTCAGCCACGCACCAACGCAAGGCACTGGCAGCTTCGCGCATATCGGTAACAACCGGTGCCAGTAGATGTGGTATTCCATCATAGACAGACAATTCCAGCATTTTAGGGTCAATCAGAATCAGGCGGGTTTGTTCCGGCGTACTTTTATAGATAAGACTTAATATAACTGCATTAATGGCGACGGATTTTCCTGACCCTGTGGTGCCGGCAACCAGGGCATGTGGCATTTTGGCTAAATCTGAAACAATAGGGCGTCCGCTGATATCTTTACCTAACGCGATTGTTAGTGGTGATGTTGTGTCCGCATAAGCTTTTGAACTGAGGATTTCCAGTAAGCGCACCATTTGTCGTTTGGGATTGGGAATCTCAAGGCCCATAGTGGTTTTGCCAGGAATTGTTTCAACTACGCGGATACTTGCCACCGAGAGTGCACGTGCGAGGTCTCTAACCAGATTAATGATCTGATTGCCTTTAACGCCGATAGCGGGTTCTATTTCATAGCGTGTGATTACCGGGCCGGGATAAGCTGCAACAACTTTGACTATGACGCCAAATTCTTTAAGTTTTTGCTCAATTAAACGAGAGGTCGATTCAAGGATTGCCTTGGGTATGCTCTCGATATGATTGTCCGGCTCGTCCAGTAAATGCAGTGGTGGTAAGGTTGAGTCGGGAAGATCTGAGAACAGCGGCGTTTGTTTTTCCTTAATGACGCGTTGAGATTTCGCAATGGTTGTGGTGGGTGGCTCGATATGTAGTTCGGTATTTTTGTTATGTTGAATTATTTCTTCATGTTGTTGTGGTGAAAATAGTTCATTGTTTTTATCTTGCTTGTTTTGCCAGAAATCCTTCAGGAGCAAGCAATAGCTTTCAATAATTTCACCGATTTTTTCAACAAAACGTACCCATGATAAGCCGGTAAATTGGCTGAATCCAACAGCGATTAATATGATCAGCGTTAAGGTCGCACCGGTGAAGCCCAGTATTTGAGACAAATAACGGCTGATTGTTTCACCCAGCATACCGCCTGGCATTTGTGGCAGCGATACACTGATCGTATAAAACCGTAGTGCTTCAAGCCCACTGCTTGCAGTCAGTAATATTAGAAAACCTGCTGCTGAGAGGAGCAATGAATGGCGGTCGAATATGCCCGCGACATCAATGCGGCGGTAGCTCCATGAAACGGTCGCAAAAAAGAACACCACCCACCACCATGCGGAGACACCAAATAAATACAGCAATAAATCGGCCAACCATGCGCCAGCATGTCCTCCGGCGTTTTGGATCTGATTGAAATCACCACTGTGTGACCAGCCAGGGTCGCAACGGTTATAGCTATAAAAAATCAGTATGAGATAAAGTGCAGCACCAACAAGAATTAGCCAGCTTGACTCACGGAGCAGTCTGGATACTTTGGGCGGCAAAGGTTTTTTGCCTGTTTTTTTTGCCATTGATTTGTTGAAAAACATGGGTTTATCAAAAGCCTAATATTTTGATTTGATGCGCAACGAAGAAACCTCGGTTTTAAGTTTATGGATTATATAAGAGAAACCACAGTTAAGTCTTATTGGTGTCAACCTAAAATCCTCAGTTGGATGATGCTTAGAGTGCATTGTTGTTTATTTTTAGCAAGGCGCAGTGAGGAGTACTAGGAGGCTGTCCGAGAATAGTGGTCGTAGCGAGGGGAAGTAATTTTGAGGTAGATTTTTTGATCATTTGAGGCGAATAGTTGTTCTATTTAACGAAAATGATCGGGAAATCTGACCAAAATAACTTTCCCGCAGTAGATCATTCTATTCTCGGACAGCCTACTAGAGACAAGTGCATTTTCTACTATTGCTAAT
>JAJFJK010000014.1 GCA_021774075.1 Nitrosomonas sp.
AGAAATCAAGACAAAGAAGACGCTCATTATGATCAGCTCAAGTTAGGTATGTGAGTCGGCGCCTTCAGGCGCTTCATATTTTTGCCCCTTTGAGGGGCTAACAAAGATAAACCCCCGGCTTTGCCGGGGGTAACTTAATTAATTCAGGACTAACGTCGTAACCGGAAACGTTGATATGGTTACCATTTTCTATTTGTGTTTCGAGCGACTGAATTGTCTCAGGTTTTTCATCTCTGTTCATCGATGCCGTAATTTTATTCGCAAAAACTGTGTCAACGCCACCTGACCATTAATCACTGGCTGCCAGAAATTAGTCGTTTCAGATTTGATATTATTGAAGCAATCTGTAAAGCCTGTAAGGCACCCAGTCGTACGCCCAATAATGTGATTTTTTGATGCCTAATGTGCAGGCATATGAAACGCCGGTAATTAAATCCTGACAAGTTTGTTCCCAACCTGCATCTTTAAAATCACCTTCACTGTCACCTGTACCATAAGCGTCGACAGACAAAAAGCCGTAGCCTTGACTTGATAGTGATTGGGCTAACAGTGTACTCATATAACGGCAACGATTCATTTCTTCAGCAAATGATGCAGCAATAACTATACACACTGATTTCTCGGTGGGGCATAATGCAGAACGAATAACTTCCCTGCGCTGCCATCTATGAAACAAGGCGTTACATGATAGGGTGAATTCATTGAGGCAATTTAGATTCTACCAATTGAGTAAGGCTGCCAATTGTTTGGAATACATCTGCATTGATTTCATCGTCGTCAAAGGAACAACCGTATTCTTCTTCCAACGCAGCAATAATGGCAACAACAGACATGGAGTCAAATTCAGGAATGTCTCCAATTAATGCAGTTGACGCGTTAAAATCGTTTGCCCGGTCTCCCAGAACCAGTACATCACGTACAATATTAATAATTTCTTGTTCTAGTTTCATACATATTATGCTCTGATTTTATTAAGGTACTATAAATCCAATGTTACTAGTTCACTGTAAGTATTATTGATGCAATCAGCTGGTAACTCATCACTGAGTAATAGCTTTTGGGTACCCTGTATTGGTTTTAACAATGTTTTCATAGGCTGATCAAGTAAGCAAGATTCTATTTTACTAGTGAACATACCATGTTTAAAAAGCAAGAAAGAACATGTTGAGAAAGATAAGCTCTAGGTTATTCAAGGGTTTAAAATTAAGATGTTTGAAAATTTCTATACCTTCGATATTGGGTGAAAACATGGTGAAAGAAAAAAATCTTTTTTGCCGTATGGTCGCCAATACAAAATCAATACTGCGCATTCGAAAATCAGGCAACACACACCAGCTATGGGGATTACAGAATCACACCTGTTTGTCTGCCACAAATTGTTCTGAGTATAGGGCGCATAAAACACCTACAATTTTGTCATTACATTTTAACATGAAGCCATAATTCGGTGTGTCTGACAGCTAAGATTTACTGATACCATTCAGCCATAGCTGTGGCGTAAAGCGACTATTCATATGATGGTGCAGAAACAGCGCGACATCACTCACATCATCCATAGTAATGGCTGTAATAATTGCATCTTTAGCAGTTATTTTGCCACTCATAGACTTAAGTTTGGAATTGTGGATTGTTCTATTTTAATTGGTGGTGTTTTTGGCTGATATGTATCTAACACCAGTTCCCACATTTTTTGAATTTCATCCGAAGAGACTAAATTAAAACCAAGTTGTTGATAATGTGTCTTGACGAGTTTTTTCCCCCGTTGGGCCATAAAATCCTTTTAAGATACGAATGCCATGTGTACGGGCCAAAGCAACCAATTCATCACATACCGCTTCTTCAACTCTGCGCTTAATAACCCGACAACTCATCAGCCAAGTATCTATCTCCCAACAATTACCAGAAGTTTTGCAGATTACAATACTCACCATGCCATTGTCACCAAATTTATCTGCTAAATGTATTTGCAATGTTATGTGATGGTCTGATTGTTCAAACTGTAATACGTCTGATTCCGTGTGACGACGTGTCAGCAAGTTAAATTGATTGGTTTTGTTGAGAGATGAGCTACAAAATAATGCCTAATAAGCTATTCTCGGACAGCCTCCTAGCTGTGCAAGAATTTCCGCTTTATTTTGATTCATTGCTTTTTTCTTCCATTAAAACGCAAATTTCAAAAATAATGTAATTCCGCAAAGCAAATACTACGGCTGTACTTCAACAATAGAATTATGGCGTGCCACGCCGCTTATTATACGGCCAGACTGGTTGCGAATTTGAACAACTTGACCTTCCGCAGCATCAGCTAACGCTTGACCATCTGAAGAAACACTAAAACCACGCCCCTGCACAACTAATTTTACCTTCTGCCCGCGTAAAATGATATACGGATCTCGTAGCATTTGCTGGCGAAGTGGTTGTCCAGAAGCGATATTATTCTTAGCAGTTTTTCCAATGACTTGTGCTGGATCAGTAAAAATTCCTTCAGGCATTCGTGTCAAATTAACTTGCTGCGGCGCAAAATCTTCAATATTCAGTGTTTGGCCGCGTGTGACAGGTTGTGTCGCATGTAAAACATTTGCCATTACTTTAATCTCGGCTTGCACATAAATAGTCCAGGCTGTTTGACTGTTGCAACGCACACCGATTGAGGTTTTTCCCCATAAACGCGCGCCTGACGGCAGAAAAGGTGTTAACTCCGGACACTTGGGTAATGTGATGCGTTCATCAATGTTGCCGACATTTGCAATGACCTGTCCGGTGAGATTGGACGTATTACTGTAGATGAAACTTTCTACTGCTTTCTTAATGAGTGCGGTTTCCTGATATTGGGAGGCGTGTTTGTTATCTGCCGCAAATAATAATGCAGGTGTATGTATCAGTATGTATAGGTAAATGCCTAATCTTAAGCAACGTATCATGATTTCCCAGCCAATAAAATTTTGCCGCTTACGGCAATTCTTGCCGCCACAACGACATGATAATCAGAAAAACCAAATTACGTCCCGCAAGATAGCAGCTATTTGTTATCTTTTTCATATGCTTGTTGTTTTCAAGTGAATATTAACATTATCCCAGAACCCCGGTTATTCATCTTGACATGAAAGCAACCATCTGAATATGCGCGGTTTATTTGTGATATAAAATTTATTTTCTGCGGAGTTAATCACGAATTTCTTAATAACTGGCACGTTATTTGCATAACAGAAGATATAAAAACCAACTTGGAATTATTCATATGATTAGCAAACTTGATAACACGGTAAATTTTCTACATCAAGCTCTAAATATCAGGGTTGCCAGGCAAGAATTGCTTTCCAGCAATATTGCCAATGCTGACACACCAAAATTTAAAGCCAAGGATATTGATTTTTCTAGTGTGCTAAGAGACAGATTGTCATCATCAGGTGCTAATCAAACTGGTTTAACAACAACCTCGCCCATGCATATCAATACGAACAATTCCAAAGGTATTCTTGGTGAGCATACTCTATACCGTGTCCCGCTTCAGCCAAGTGCTGATGGAAACACGGTAGATATGGATGTTGAGCGAACTCGTTTTGCTGACAATTCTATCAAATATGATGCGAATCTAACGTTTATTAATGGCCAGTTTAGAGGTCTGCTTTCAGCTATACAGGAGAGATAATCATGTCATTATTTAATGTATTTGATATTGCCAGTTCAGCCATGAGTGCACAATCACAAAGACTAAATGTGGTTGCAAGCAATCTTTCAAATGCTGACAGCGTAACAAGCTCAACCGGAGAACCGTATCGTGGCAGGCAAGTTGTGTTTAGCACATTACAAGCAGCCGCAAATGGTGCAAGTGGCGTTAAAGTCGCTGGCATTGTTCATGATGAATCTCCCATGAAACAGTTATTTGAGCCGAATCACCCACTGGCAGATGAGAACGGATACATCACAATGCCAAATGTTAGCGTTGTGGATGAAATGGTGAATATGATGTCTGCATCACGTTCATACCAGAATAGCGTTGACATGATGAATACGACTAAGTCTTTGTTGCAAAAAACACTGACTATTGGTCAATAAGGAGAAATCTGATGAATTCAGTACAAGAGACCAATACACAATTATTCCCTACTGGTAATGCCGCTGCAACTTCTGGCAAGAAAGAGGAATTAGATCCACAAGATCGCTTTCTTAAACTTCTAGTGACGCAGATGCAAAATCAGGATCCATTAAATCCAGTTGATAATGCGGAAGTTACCAGCCAACTGGCACAAATCAGCACGGTTACTGGCATAGATAAACTCAATGACACGCTTCAACTACTCCTTGCAGATGTAGAAGACAGCCGCACAATTGAAGCCGCAGCATTAGTTGGAAGAGATGTTCTTGTGCCCGGCACGACCATGAGCCTTGATAACGGGGCTGCTATGGCTGGTATTGAATTGCCGCAATCTGTAGACAAACTCAGCGTCACCATACTGGACAGTTCTGGTATTGCCGTACGCACTATGGATCTGGGTGCGCAAACGGCAGGCATTAGTAAGTTTGCCTGGGATGGTGTTACAGATAGTGGTACTGCTGCTGCCAATGGAGATTACAGTTTTGCCGTGAATGCCACACAAGGTGACAAAGAAATTACCGCCAGTACACTAGCGCTGGGCTCTGTGAGCAGTGTTTCTCCTGGTGAACATGATGCCGTTCTTGATATGGGAAGACTCGGTTTTATCGGCTTTTCAGACGTTAAACAAATATTTTAATTAGGAGAACATCATGGGATTCCAACATGGATTAAGTGGTTTAAATGTAGCCACATCAAATCTTGACGTTATTGGAAATAATATTGCGAATGCCAATACAGCTGGCTTTAAACAGTCACAAGCACAATTTAGTGATGTGTATGCTAATTCACTCAGTGGCGCTTCGGGTAATCAAATAGGAATTGGCGCAAAGGTTTCTGATATAGCACAACAATTTACGCAAGGAAATGTTACTGCGACCAGCAATCCACTAGATATGGCGATAAATGGAAATGGTTTTTTTCGAATGAGCGATAATGGCGCTATTAACTATAGCCGAAATGGTCAATTTCATATTGACAGTAATGGTTTTATTGTTAATGCCAATAATAAAAACTTAACTGGTTTTACCACCGATGCAAATGGCAGTATTGTTGCAGCTGAGCCAACAAACCTGAGAATACCCAGCTCTGATCTTTCGCCTCAAGCTACGACAGCCTTTAGTACTGGATTTAATCTTGATTCGAGAGCAGTCGTACCAGCCGTTATCCCTCCTTTTGACCCACTTGATCCGACGACCTATACCAGCACCACGTCAGGAACAGTTTTTGACAGTTTGGGCAATTCACATATTTTCTCAATATATTTTCAGAAAACTGCGGCCAATGCTTGGGACACTTTTGCGACAGTTGACGGGGCGACTAATGTAACACTGGGTGGTGGTGCTTCTCAAGCACTGACTTTTGATACCAGTGGCGTCCTGACTGCGCCAGTTGCTCCAATTGCGGTATCTGTTGATTTGGCAACCATAGATCCTACTCTTGGTGCAACTTCACCACTTGATTTTACATTGGATTTAGGCCAATCAACTCAATTTGGCACAAACTTCGGTGTTAATTCCCTTACGCAAGACGGATATTCATCTGGGCGATTAGCTGGCTTTGCTTTAAGTGCAGATGGAATTATTAGTGGCAATTATACCAATGGTGAAGCAAGAACACTTGGACAAGTCGTTCTGGCAAATTTTACTAATCCTCAAGGATTGAGTTCGTTAGGCGACAACGTATGGTCTGAAACACCGGATTCTGGTCAACCACTGGTTGGCCCTCCACAAACAGGCACACTTGGCACACTTCAATCATCTGCTGTTGAAGACTCAAATGTTGATCTAACTACTGAATTAGTCAATATGATCACCGCTCAGCGGACATATCAAGCTAACGCTAAAACAATTGAAACACAGGATGCTGTTTTGCAAACATTAGTTAATCTTTAATGCGTAACTGGTTTTTTACAAGTGAGTGAAATATGGACCGATTAATTTACACTGCAATGACTGGTGCAAAACATACGCTTAATCAACAAGCTACGGTTTCACATAACTTAGCTAACGCTACAACCGCCGGCTATCGAGCAGAAACTAATGCTTTTAGAGCCGTTCCAGTTTTCGGTGATGGTTTGCCGACACGGGCCTTTGTTGTTGATTCCACCACAGGTGCAGATTTTACCCCTGGCACAATCCAACATACTGATCGCAATCTTGATGTGGCAATACGAGGCTCAGGATGGATTGCAGTCCAACTTGAAAATGGTGAAGAAGCCTATACGCGTAATGGCAACCTACAAATCAGCCCCAATGGTATTTTGCAAACACATAATGGCAAAAATGTGAAAGGCGATGCAGGCATTATTGCTGTACCGCAAGATAACCGTATCACCATTGCAGGGGATGGAACTGTCTCAGCAGTTCCAATAACACCACTACCTAATACTGTGGTTTCTGTTGGCCGCATTAAATTAGTTGACCCTCCACAGAACCAGCTTGTAAAGGGACATGATGGGTTGTTTCGGTTAAAAGATGGTGGTGAAGTGTTAGCTGATGCCAACGTAAAACTTACTAATGGTGCGCTCGAAGGTAGTAACGTAAATTTGGTGCATGAAATGGTCAGCATGATTACGCTTGCTCGTCAGTTTGATATGCAAATGAAAATCCTTGAAAGCGCAGAACATAATGCACAACAGGCCAGCGAAATAATGGTTGTCAGAGCATAAATTTCTATCAAAAAATAACTACAGATTAAATAAATAATTTACGGAGTTAATTATGGTTCGCTCATTATGGATTTCAAAAACAGGTCTAGATGCACAGCAGACAAAAATGGATGTCATTGCCAATAATTTAGCGAATGTCAGTACCAATGGTTTTAAACGTGCGCGAGCAGTTTTTGAAGATTTGCTTTACCAAACTATTCGTCAGCCAGGTGCACAGTCTTCTCAACAAACACTCTTGCCATCCGGGTTGCAGATGGGTACAGGTGTTAAGCCGGTAGCGACTGAAAGTATTTTTTCACAAGGTAATTTACAACAGACTGAAAATGCAAAAGATGTGGCCATTCAAGGCGCAGGTTTTTTTCAAGTTTTGTTACCAGACGGCACTACTGGATATACACGTGATGGTGCTTTTCAATTAGACATCAACGGTCAATTTGTTACCTCAAGTGGTTTTGTAATACAGCCCGCAATTACGGTTCCTCCTAATACTTTAAGCATTACTATAGCCCGTGATGGTACGGTATCTGCCGCAGTACCAGGTGCAGTTGCACCAATTCAAGTTGGTAATATGCAACTAGCAAATTTCATCAACCCAGCCGGACTACAAAAGGTAGGTGAGAATCTATACCTCGAGACTGCTGCGAGTGGCACACCAAATCAAAATGCACCAGGAACCAATGGATTAGGGTTATTAAATCAAGGTTTTGTCGAGACTTCTAATGTTAACGTGGTGGAAGAATTGGTCAATATGATTCAAACGCAACGTGCTTACGAGATTAATTCCAAGTCAATTGAAACTTCAGACCAAATGTTGCAAAGATTAGCGCAATTATAAAATTACTTAAAGCCAAGGTGATGTAATGGAAATCAGGCTGCAATTACAAGATTTACGCAAATGCATATATTTATTGATTCTGATATCTGTAGTGTCAGGTTGTGCCATGACACCATCAACCAATATACATCAACCGGCCACCTCAAGACCTATACATCAAGTTGAAGCTATAGAACCCAGCGGCGGTATTTTTCAGACAGTTAGTAGTGCACCAACCAATCGTTATACCCCATTATTTGAAGATCGACGTGCACGTGGGCTGGGTGACACCATTATTGTCACGCTAAATGAGAGAACCAATGCCAGCAAAAGATCCGGTAGTAATGTAGATCGTTCAGGCGGCATTGATTTTTCTGTTCCAACCGTAATTGGAGTGCCGCTCGGTTTCTTACGTGGCTCGACATTAGAGGCAGAATCAAACAATACTTTTGACGGAAGTGGTGCCAGTTCAAGTAATAATGACTTCACAGGTACTATTAGCGTTACTGTCATTGAAGTATTACCAAATGGAAATCTTTTAGTTAGTGGTGAAAAGCAAATTGGTATTAATCAGGGGCAAGAATTTATCCGCCTTTCTGGCATTATCAATCCAATTAATGTCATAAATAATACCGTATCTTCAGTACAAATTGCGGACGCCCGGATTGAGTACCGTGCTAATGGATACATTGACGAGGCCCAAACCATGGGTTGGTTATCACGTTTCTTCCTTAATATTTCCCCATTCTAACCATGCCTTTATTATTTAAATACTATTAAAATGAATAAATATATGACATTACGAAATTTAATCACAAGTTTCTTACTTGTCTGTGGTTTATTAATCTCTGGACTCAGTGCTGCTGATCGGATTAAAGATCTGGCGAGCATTCAGGGTGTGCGTAGTAATCAATTAATTGGTTATGGTCTTATAGTTGGACTGGATGGTAGTGGTGACCAAACAACGCAAACACCATTTACAGTGCAAAGTATCATTAATATGCTGGGACAGTTAGGAGTCAACTTGCCACCCGGCACTAATCTTCAATTACGTAATGTGGCGGCTGTAATGGTTACAGCAACATTACCGTCTTTTGCAAAACCAGGACAACTAATCGATGTCACAGTATCTTCAATGGGTAATGCAAAAAGCCTGCGTGGCGGAACACTTTTAATGACACCTTTAAAAGGTGTTGATAATCAGATCTATGCAATGGCCCAAGGAAATATACTTGTCGGTGGCGTTGGCGCAGCGGCGGCTGGCAGCAGTGTTCAAATAAACCATTTGAGTGCCGGACGAATATCTGGCGGCGGAATTGTAGAACGCTCCGTCGACACATCGCTTGGTCAGGGTGAGTTTGTAAATCTTGAGCTAAATTCAACGAATTTCACAACAGTTATTCGCATGGTTGATGCAATTAACTCTTTTTCGCCAGGTGCTGCTCAGGCAATTGATGGTCGGTTAATTCAGGTGAGGGCGCCAACGGATGTAAATCAGCGTGTCTTATTTATTGCACAAATAGAAAGTATAGATGTTACACCGGCAAGAGCTATGGCAAAGGTTATTGTGAATGCGCGTACGGGATCAATCGTTATGAATCAGGCTGTGACACTTGAATCCAGTGCTGTCGCGCATGGCAATTTGTCTATTATCATAAATAGTGAACCTATTATCAGTCAGCCCGGACCTTTTGCGCAACGTGGCGAAACAGTGGTGGCACAACGCGCGCAAGTTGAAATACGTACAGATGAAGGGAATCTTATGCAGATACCGGGTGGCGCCGATTTGGGAGAAGTCGTTAACGCTTTAACCGCGATTGGTGCAACAACCCAGGATCTACTTTCTATTTTACAAGCATTAAAAGCAGCCGGGTCTTTGCGTGCAGAATTAGAAATTATCTAACGGAATAGCCATGATTAATTCATTTGATATGACAAGTAAGCTCGCGATTGATGCCAAGGGTGTTGAAGACATACGTCTGTTGTCCAAGCAAGACCCAGACACGGCGTTGCAGGAAGTGGCAAAACAATTTGAATCGTTATTTTTGCATATGTTACTCAAAAGTATGCGCGAGGCCACACCAAAAGATGGACTGCTTGATAGCCAACAAACACAATTTTACACGCAAATGTATGATCAGCAATTAGCGCAAAGTTTATCATCAAAAGGAATAGGGCTGGCTGATATGATGGTGCAACAATTGACGCAGACATTCAAAGATCCAGCTGACTCGGATCAGTTGACCCAACCACTAACATCAATTAGTAAAACAGATGCCATTTTGGCATCAATTAATCCGCAAAATGATGCATCGACATTGCAGAGTCAAACAGGGGATAAATCTCACCAACTCTGGCCTACGAATAATCAGACTTTATCAGTCCCGGTAGAGCCATCAGAAACATTTGAGCATTCGGTCAAGGAAGCTCTTGAAAATACATCAGCATCAAATATGCCATTTTCATCATTTTCTAATCAGCCAGCTAATTTTATTAATGATCTTATGTCACATGCAAAAATTGCATCGCAATCAACAGGTATTCCAGCGCACTTCATGATTGCACAAGCAGCGTTAGAGAGCGGGTGGGGTAAACATGAAATACGCCATGCTAATAATAGTCCAAGTCATAACCTGTTTGGTATTAAAGCAGGATCAAATTGGCAGGGGGCTGTTGTTGAAACGGTTACCACTGAATACATTAATGGTGCACCCCAAAAAATGGTTGAGAAATTTCGTGCCTACGATTCTTATGCAGAAGGGTTCCAGGATTATGCGAACCTGCTCATGAAGAACCCACGCTATGCTGATGTACTAAATACTGATGATGCCGCATCCTTCGCAAATGGGTTGCAGCAAGCCGGATATGCGACAGATCCAAAATATGCAGAGAAATTGATTCGTATTTTGAATACGAATATGCAACCAGCTAATGAAACAATATAGCAGCAAAACATCCTTTAGTTCTTGATTTACATTGCCGTTAAAGCAAACAGTAACAATTTACTACTATCTAGAATGAGTGTAACGCTATGGGAATATTAAGTACTGGTATTTCTGGTTTGAGTACCGCTCAAGCCAATCTACTCACAACCAGTCATAATATCAGTAATGCTGATACGCCGGGCTATAATCGCCAGCAAGTTATTCAGACTACAAATATACCGCAATCTTTAGGTACGGGTTTTATCGGGCAAGGCGTTCAGGTAACAACCGTGCAACGTATCTATAGTCAATTTCAAGTTACGCAGTCATTACAAGTACAGACACAAAGCAGTCAACTCGATAGCCAATTTACGCAAATCAAACAAATTGACGACATGCTGGCAGATGCCAGTTCAGGACTGTCTCCGTCTATACAAAATTTCTTCAGTGCGGTACATGATGTTGCAGCAAACCCGGCAGAGGTGCCGTCACGTCAAGCATTAATAAGTAATGCTGAAGCATTGGTTTCAAAATTTCAAGCTATGGATCAACGTTTGTCAGATATCCGTGAAGGTATTGATCAGCAGATTACCAGCAATGTTACTGAAATCAATTCACTAGCAAGTCAAATTGCTGATTTAAATCATAATATCCGTTTGGCAGAAGGTGCATCTGGCGGGCAATCACCTAATGATATGCTTGATCAACGTGATAATTTGATTAATCGGATGAGTCAGTTGATTAATACCGATGTAGTTCGCCAGGGCGATGGAACATTGAATATATTCGTTGGTAATGGTCAATCTTTGGTTGTTGGGACAGAAACCATGACATTGAGTGCAATGATCTCACCCACTAATCCAGAGGAATTAACAGTTGGTTTTGTCAGTGGAAATAATACAATTCCGCTACCTGAGAGCCAGTTAAGAGGCGGCAATTTAGGCGGTATTCTTGAGTTTAGAAGAAATACACTTGATGAGGCACAAAACTCAATTGGAAGGATAGCAATTGGTTTAGCACAAGACTTTAATAATCAACACCGTTTAGGCCAAGACCTTAATAATAATTTAGGCGGAAATTTCTTTACGGTTCCTACACCAAAAGTCATTGGTAATGCCGGGAATAATCCAGCGTCAAATTTAACACTTAACATAAGTGACACCAACGCATTGACATTAAGTGATTATGAATTTACTTTTGATGGCACAAATTACACATTAACCCGGTTATCAGATAATAGTTCAGTCAGCACACCGGGAACAGTGCCAGTTGTAATGGATGGCATTAGCATTACAGCTGCAACTATCAATGCAAATGAAAGTTTCTTGATAAAACCAACATTTAATGGCGCTAAGAATTTATCAGTAAACATTAATGATACAGCAGAGATTGCAGCTGCAGCCCCCATACGAACCAATGCAGCTGTTGCAAACACTGGAAGTGGCACTATTAGTGCTGGCACGGTAAACCCTCTACCATTAGACCCGAACTTACAGCAACCCGTCACCATAACATTCCATACTCCTGCTGATGGGCAATTTGATGTGACAGGTGTTGGTGTTGGCCTACCTGCAAATAACCAAGTATATACTGCTGGGAATAATATTAGTTTTAATGGATTCGCTGTACAAATTGATGGTACACCAGCTGCTGGCGATGTGTTCACGATTGGGCCTAATACCGGTGGTAGTGTGGATAATCGTAACGCATTACTACTTGGTGGTTTGCAGACTCAAAAAACACTGGCTGGAAGTGCGGCTTCCTATCAATCCGCCTATGCGCAAACAATCAGTCAGATTGGTAATAGAACGCGTGAACTTGAAGTTACCAGTACAGCCCAGGCCAATTTGTTAAGCCAAACACTGCAATCAATTCAATCAATATCAGGCGTCAATTTAGACGAGGAAGCTGCTAACTTATTACGTTACCAGCAAGCTTATCAGGCATCCAGTAAAGTCATTGAAGTCAGTGGAACACTGTTCGATGCCTTGCTAAGAATTGGCTAAAATCTGAATATAAGGAATATATCATGCGTCTCAGTACTGGCACAATTTATGATACGGGAACTACTGCTATCTTGCAGCAACAAGCTGAGCTAATTAAAACACAGCAACAAGTTTCTACTGGCAGACGTGTACTCACGCCTTCAGATGATCCGATTGCAGCAGCACAAGCTATAAATCTTACACAAACCATATCACTTAATACCCAGTTTTCAGTTAACCGGGCAAGTGCCAATTCAACATTAGGACTGGTTGAAGGCGTTCTTGATGGTGTAACATCTAATTTGCAAGATATACGCACACTGGCGGTTAATGGAGGCAATCCAACACTAACAGATACGGATAGACGTAGTTTGGCAACTGAATTACGTGGCCGTCTTGATGCCTTGGTTGGCCTGGCAAATTCAACAGATGGAACAGGTCAATTTCTGTTCTCAGGGTTTCAAGGCGCAACCCAGGCATTCACACAAACAGGGCTAAACGTCCAATATAATGGCGATCAAGGGCAACGTTTGAGCCAAGTAAATGCAACACGCCAATTGGCAGTAAGTGACTCAGGCTCAAATATCTTTGAACGTATTAAGGATGGGAACGGTGTCTTTACCACAGCTGCAAATCCGACTAATAACGGCACCGGAATCATAGATGCCGGCGTTGTAAATAATCCTGCAGCTCTTACGGGAGACAATTACGAAATACAATTTTCAGTTTCACCACTTAATGTCATCACATATGATGTTGTCGATACAACTACAGCTGCCGTAGTGTCAGCTGCCAATGCCTATGTTGATAGTGCAAATATCAGCTTTGACGGCATGCAATTTAATATTGAAGGCAAACCTGCTAACGGAGATATATTTACAGTTACCCCCAGTACCAATCAAAGCATATTCAAAACAGTCGGTGATTTAATCACCGCGTTGGAAGCACCAGGCAGCGCCCAACCCAATAGCACAAGACTGACAAATAACATAAACACAGCATTAACAAATCTGGATCACAGCATAGAACACATTCTCACATCACGCTCCTCAGTAGGCGCCGGATTGCAAGAAATTGAAGTTTTAGAAAATGTCGGCAGTGATTTGGCAATACAGTTTGAACAAAAATTATCTCAATTACAAGATGTCGACATGGCACAAGCAATATCAGATTTAAATAGACAACAAATATTCCTCGAAGCCGCACAAAGATCCTTTGTTTCAATTACTGGTCTGTCATTGTTTGACTTTATATAAGCAAAGTTTATAGTCCAAGCTGTCGTGTGCGAAATACTATCTTTAAGCGACAATTGGCAAATTAAACAGTCCACTACAGTGTGATTTCCAGCGGAAATCCTTCAAGGACACCACTCTATTTGGAATGTCATCATTTGCTGCTTTTTGATTGGGCGTTTTCTTATCCAAAGATGAATGCGCTCTCGTTTGGTTATGGTAGTTTTTATATTGATCCAGTTTTCTAGCGAGATCTTCGGCATTCCAAAACAACACGTAATCCAAGAATTCCTGTCGACAAAGTCCGATGCTTCGCTCTTCAAATGGATGGGATGTAGGCGCGCCAGGGATAGTCTTGATTTCATCGATTCCTAATATCCTCAGGTGTGCTTGCCAGCGATGGAATTTAAATAATGGGTCGTTATCTGAGCTCAAATATTTAGGTGTCACTTTTTTGACAATTATTTTGTTAAGTATGCAGCAAGCTGCGATACCATCAGTATTTCCAGTGTTCACAGAAAAACCGATAATTCTTCGACTATAAATATCGATCACAAGCATTACCCAGTATGACTTTAGCAGAATTGACTCGCAACGGAATAAGTCTGTCTTTGGTGTGACCGATAAATGTCAACCACGATGGGCCGTCGTTATCCGGTAATCTTTTATAGTTTTTGCACAGAATTCGAGTCATAGCGAATCGACTGATATCGATACCAAATTCTTTATATATCTGCATTGCAATACGGCCATATCCGAACCGTGGGTTTCTATGCTTCATTTCAACGACAAGCTCAATCAAGTCGTGCTCAGGTCCTTTATGCCCAGGTTTTACTTTTATTTTACGAGGATATAGGCATCGATATTTTCTTTTAACCAGTGCCCGATGAAACTTTAAGATTGTGGCGGGCTTCATCAATATAACCGCTATTTTCTGAAGTCGTTCTGTGCCGATAAAAAATGTCAGATAGCCGAACAAGATGCGATCAAAAGAAGTTAGTTGAGGCGCGCGTGATCGTTGGCGTGTTATCGTTATTAGTTGCTGTTTTAGTAATAAATAAATAAGGTAATCCCCCGGCTAAGCCGGGGGACTCACTAGGTTTGACCGAGCGCTACGGTCAGCCTGATTCTTCTGACTCGATCAAAAGTTAGGAGAATCAAATGAAAGAGTACCAGAGTCTTTGCCATACGAA